>DATIOS010000052.1:0-4494 GCA_035472915.1 Thermoanaerobaculia bacterium | reverse complement strand
TCTCCGGCTCGTCGGAGTCCGAGAAGGTGATGCTGCGGCCGGTGTGGGCCGCAATCTGGGAGAATGAGTGGCTCTGCTCCCGCAGGTCCCGGAAGTCGAGGTAGGACAGGCCGGCGCGGTCGACATCATTTTTCGGCTGAGTCTCATGAACGGCCACGATCCGGCCGGGATCGGCAAAGGGGAAAGGCCGCAGCAGGATGGCGTTGACGACGCTGAAAATGGTGGTGTTGGCACCAATGCCGATCGCCAGGCACAGCACGGCGACGACGGCGAAACCCGGGCTTTTGAGCAACACCCGGATGGCGAAGAGAAGATCACTGATCAAGGCATTCATGGAATGCGGTCCCTCCCAGCCAGTACAACGGCATATCGGCTCTCGGGGACTCTACGCCGGCCTCCCGAACTATGTTTCACCTTGACCCTGCCCGTGGACCGCATCTATCGTGTCTTCAATGCTTCCAGTACAGCGCCGGCGGCCGTCGTGAGCGGCCCTGCCATTCCTTTGGGACCTTTTCTTCTCGACCGCTGCATCGGCCGGGGCGGCATGGCGGAGGTGTGGAGCGGCGTCCATGCCGCCCAGGGCGTACCGGTGGCGGTGAAGGTAATGACAGGGCACCGGGCTCGCGAGGCTTCGTTCCGGGCAGCGTTCCGCAACGAGGTGCAGGCCGTGGCCAGCCTGGATCATCCCGGTATCGTCCGCGTCTTCGAGCACGGCGAGGTGGGAAGCGAGGCCGAAGAAACCTCCCGCGGCCTGCTCGCTTCAGGGAGCCCGACCCTGGCCATGGAGCTGGCTGACGGCACGCTGGCGGATTTCTTCGCCGGCGGTCTAACCTGGCCCGGCCTGCGGCAGGTGCTGCTCGCCCTCCTCGACGCCCTGGCCCATGCCCACGCCCGCGGCGTCGTGCATCGCGATCTCAAGCCGAGCAACATTCTGATCTTCCAAGACGGCACCGGCCCGCCGCGGCTGAAGCTCGCCGACTTCGGTCTCGCCCAGGTTTTCGAGCACCAGAGCCGCGCCGACTCGACAGAGGTGATCTGCGGCACTCCCAGCTACATGGCGCCCGAGCAGCTCCGCGGGCACTGGCGGGACTATGGTCCGTGGACGGATCTCTATGCGATCGGCTGCCTGGCGTGGACCGTGGCGGCGAATGAGCCGCCGTTCGGCGGCACGGGGCTGCTGGAGACCGTCCGGCGGCATTTGGAGGAAGATCCGCCGGCCTTCACTCCCCGGATTCCGGTCCCCTGGGGCTTCGAGGGCTGGCTGCGGCGGCTGTTGCAAAAGGACGCGGGGCACCGCTTCGTGCGCGCCGCGGACGCCGCCTGGATGCTCGCGGAGCTGGGAGAGCCGGAAGGCGACGAGAGCCCTCTGCCGGTCGAAATCGCCCCGGCTGAGCCCACCACGATCGGCATCACGTTCGGCGGACTCTGGCCCCGGACGGCGGAGGCCTCCGGGACACCCGGCTTCCAAGCCTCCGAGAGTCCCCTGCCCCGCCGTTCTCCTCCCCTGCCCACCCTTTGGCAGCATCCGGTGTCGCGGCCGGCTTCCATCCGGCTGATCGGCGCCGGGCTGGGACTTTACGGTCTGCGCTCGATTCCCGTGCTGGGTCGATTCGCCGAACGAGACGCCCTGTGGAGCGCCCTGGCCGCCGTTTACGCCGAAAATCGAGCGCGCCTGGTGCTCCTTCACGGTCCGGCGGGAACCGGCAAGACCCACCTCGCGGAGTGGCTCGCCGAGCGGGCGCACGAGGTGGGAGGCGCCATCGTCCTGCGCGCCTCGCACGGCCCCAACCCCGGCGCCGAGGAGGGGCTGCCCAAGATGATGGCTCGCCACCTGCGCTGCGGCGGCCTCTCCCGGGAGGAGGTCCGCCAACGGACCGAGGAGCTGCTGCGCGCCCGCAAGGAGACCGACGCCCGGGAATGGCAGGGCCTGACCGAGCTGATGAGCCCCAGCGGCGGCAAGGCGCAGACGGCGCCCGAGCGCTTCGGTCTCCTGGAACGCCACTTCCAGCGCCTTTCCCGGCAGCGGCCTGTGCTGGCTCTTTTCGACGACGTGCAATGGGGCGCCGAGTCCCTCGCTTTCGCCCGCCATCTGCTGGAGCGGCGGGAGGAGAGCCCCGTCGCGGTGCTCCTGGTGCTGACCGCGCGCGACGAGGCCCTGGCCGAGCGACCGGCCGAGGCCGAAGCGCTCGCGGCGCTGCTCGGCCTCTTCGCCGCCCAAAGCGTCCTCGTGCCTCCCCTCCCGCGGGAGGAGGCGACGGAGCTCATCCGTGACGTCCTGGGATTGGCCGGCGGCCTCGCGGCCCAGGTGGAGGCCCGCACCGGCGGCAACCCGCTGTTCGCCGTCCAGCTCGTGGGCGACTGGGTCCAGCGGGGGGAGATCCAGGTGGGAGACACCGGCTTCGTCCTCCGTCCCGGCTCCAGCGCCTCGATTCCCGAGGACCTGCATCAGGTCTGGTCCGGCCGCGTGGCCCGTCTGCTGGAAGGGCAGCCACCCGCGGCGCGGGACGCGTTGGAGATCGCCGCCACCTTGAGCCCCTTCGTGGACCGCGGGGAATGGGAGGGAGCCTGCCGGGCCGCGGGGGTCGCCTGCCCGCCCAGCCTGCTGGAGGAGCTGGTGACGGGGCGGCTCGCTTTGCGCACCGAAGAAGGTTGGTCCTTCGTCCACGCCATGCTGCGCGAAAGCATTGAGCAGCAGGCACGTGAGACCGGCCGCCTCGCCGGCCATCATCGCGCCTGTGCCGCCATGCTGCGGGAGCGTCGCGCCGCGGGAAAGCGGGGTGTGGCCGAGCGCCTCGGCCGCCACTTGCAGCTGGCCGGCGACTGGGAGGAGGCGGCGGAGCCCCTCCTGGCCGGCGCCCGCGAGCGGCGGGAGACGAGCGACTATCCGGTCGCCCTCTCCCTCCTGGCGGATCGTGAGCTGGCGCTCCACCAGATGGCCGTGCCCGCCACCGACGCCCGCTGGGGCATGGGTTGGGTCCTGCGCGCCCGCATCCACCTGCATCGAGGCGAGCTGGACGAGGTCTTCCACTGGGCCGGGCATGCCGCCGCGGAGAGCGGCCCGGAGTCGGTGGGCATCCTTTCCGAAGCCCTGAGGTTGGAGGGCGACGCGGCCCGCCGACGCGGCGACCTGGACCGCGCGGCGAGCCTCTACGAGCGCTGCATCGCCCTGCCGGACAATCCGCACGGCTCCGCGGCCAGCCTCTGGGGCCTGGCGGACGTGGCCCGCCAGCGCGGCCGGACGTCCGAAGCGCGGACGCTTTTCGACCGCTCGTTCCTGCTCTACCGCGACATCGGCGTCCAGCACGGGCTCGCCGATCACACCCTCGGCCACGCCGACCTCGCCCGCCAGCGCCGCGATCTCGCCGCCGCGGAAGACCTCTATCGACAGGCTTGCGACCGCTTCACGGCCTTGGGCAACCGCTACGGAGTGTCCCGCGGCCTGAACGGGCTGGGCGACGTGGTCCGCATGCGGGGAGACCTTCAGACCGCCCGTCAGGACTACGCCCTCTCGCTCGCGTTGCTCGACGAGCTGCGCTCAGCGGACGCCGTCTTCCCCCGCTTGAACCTTGCCCTGAGCCATCTCGCGGATTCGCGCTTCCGGAATGCGCAGGAGATCCTGGAAGAGAACCGCGAGATCCTCGAACGCCGGAGCTGGGGCGGCCTCCTCGCCGCCGTCCACCTGGGCCTTCTCGTTTGCGCGGCCCATGCCCGCGACTGGCACGCCTGGGACGAGCACCTGGAGCTCGTCCAAGCCACTCTCACCACCAGCGCTGCCTTCGATCCGGACCTCGCCGATTGCGCCGGCCACGCCGGCCGCCTGCTGGAAAAAGCCGGCCAGGACGCGCGAGCCGCCGAGGCGTACGCGATCGCGTCAGCGCAGCAGAAGGGGCTGGATATCCCTACCCATTGAACCGCGTCATCGCCGCCTCCGCTCCCTCGCGCAGCCACACTTCCGCGGCGTCGGCGGCGCGGCGGATCATGGCCTCGGTCTCTTCCCGTTCCCCTTCAGCGAACGGCGAGAGGACGAAATCCGCCAGGCCCTCGCCGGTGGGCCGGAGGTCCTCAAGAGGCGCGACGCCCAGGCGCAGGCGGGGCACCTCGGCGGTGCGCAGGCTCTCCAGGATGCTCTCCAGGCCACGATGGCCGGCCGGGCTCCCGGCACGGCGCAGGCGCAGCTTGCCCAGCGGCAGGTTGACCTCGTCGTAGACCACCAGCAGGTTGGCGGGATCGAGCTCGTAGCGTTCGACGAAGCAGTGAGCGGCGTGGCCGCTGCGGTTCATGTAGGTCTGCGGCTTGGCGAGCAGGATATCGTCGCCATGCGCGGCCATCGCATTGCACTCCAGCTGGTCGAAGGCGAGATGCCAACGCCGGGCGAGCTCCTCGACCACCCGGAAGCCCACGTTGTGGCGGGTGTCGCGGTACTGCTCGCCCGGGTTGCCCAGCCCGAGGATGAGGCGCGCCATGCGTTCGGCGGCAGAGGCGGCGAGGCTCAGG
>DATIOS010000051.1:0-2357 GCA_035472915.1 Thermoanaerobaculia bacterium | reverse complement strand
CCCGATGCGGCTGAATGGAGTCGAACCATCACGGGTGTTTCCACCCACAAGGCCCTCAACCTTGCGCGTCTACCAGTTCCGCCACAGCCGCTCGAGGGCGGCCGATTCTAGATGTTCGCGACCCAGGGGAGGCGCTGGGTTGCGGACATCCGATCAAGGGGATAGCCTGCGAACAAGTGTTCGAACGTGTTCTGCACCCGGCAATAGGGAGAAACGGGAAGAACGATGGTTGACCTTGATCTGACCAAAAGGCAGAAGGAGATCTTCGACTTCATCGGCAAGTATGCGGCGAAGACGGGCTACCCGCCGACGGTGCGGGAGATCGGTAAGGCCGTGGGCCTGCACTCCTCCTCGACAGTGCACGCGCACCTGGCGAACCTCGAGAAGATCGGCCTCTTGCGCCGGGATCCCTCCAAACCGCGCGCGATCGAGTTGCTCTTCGACAAGGCAAAGCGGACGATCCGCCCCGGCAGTGGTTTGCCGCTGGTCGGTCAGGTCGCCGCCGGCGAGCCGATTCTGGCCGAAGAGAACATCGACGAATACATCGAGATCCCCGACGTGATCGGTGGGGAGGACGGCGACTACATCCTCCAGATCCGCGGCGAAAGCATGAAGAACGCCGGCATCCTCGAAGCCGATTACGTGATCGTGCGGCCCAGCGACGATGCCGTCAACGGCGAAATAGTCGTTGCCCTGATCGGCGAGGACGCCACCGTCAAGCGCTTCTACCGCGAAAAGGACCACATCCGGCTGCAGCCCGAGAACGAGGAGCTGGAGCCGATCATCACCACCGAGGCCGTTGTCATCGGCCGCGTGATCGGCGTCTTCAGAAGCGTCTGACGGCTTAGTCGCATTCCCGCCACCATTTCCCGTGGCCGCTGGTCGTTTGCGGGTCCGGGAGCTACCATCGGTGGGCGGGCCGAGCGGACGCGGGGGGAGAGAAAACCCTTCGAGGAAAGTCCGGACACCACAGAGTAGGGCGGTGGGTAACGCCCACCCGGGGAAACCCGCGGGAAAGTGCCACAGAAATACACAGCCGATGGCGCGGCCACACGTGAGTCGCGTACAGGCAATGGTGAAATGGTGCGGTAAGAGCGCACCGGCGTCGCGGTGACGCGACGGCCAGGCAAACCCCGCCCGGTGCAAGGCCAAGCAGGACCGTTGACCCGACTCGGCGAGGTCCAGGTAGGTCGCAGGGCCCTTTCGGGGGCCCCTTCGGGGCTAGCGCTCCGCTGAGATAGATGGCCGCTCAAGACAGGATCCGGCTTACAGGCCCGCTAACGGAAAGGCCCTCGAGAGAGGGCCTTTCCCATGCCTGGGCTGGGCGCCCTCGTGCAGGGCTGGCTGGGGCGGGCAGGGGGCCGATGCAATGCCAATGCCGGCGGATCTCCAAACCTGTTCACATAATTCTGTCTTAGTCTTTGCTAACCTGCCGCCAACTTCCGCTGAATCTCCGCCTACATATCGCGGGGAGCGGGGGACCCAATTAGTGGGGGCGAATCGCCGGCATCAGCCGCGTAGCGCAGCTCTTTCAGCGCGAGCCCGACAGCTAACCCCGTAAGCGCTTGGAAAGAGACATGCAGCCAAGTGGAAACCGCCTTGCGCGGAAAGACGATGTACGAGGGGCGCCCCGACCTGCGCGGCGCTTCAGCCGACGCCTGGGCTGGGCCGTCTCTCTGGTTGCGATCGCCTGCCTGGCCAGCACCGCGGTCTCCGCTCAGGCGGCTACGGGTGGCGCCCAGTCCGTGGCCTTTGACACCAGCTTGCCGGAAGGGCAGGAGATCGCCTTCAGCCCGTTCCGCAGCGCCGGCGCCAGTTGGTACGGGCCGGGGCTCTACGGCAACAAAACGGCTTGTGGGCAGGTTCTCCGCCCGTTCACGCTGGGCGTCGCGCACCGCAATCTGCCCTGCGGCACCATCGTCAAGTTCGCCTACCAGGGGCATTCCCTGATCACCCAGGTGATCGACCGCGGCCCCTACGTCAAAGGCCGCGCCTGGGATCTCACCGCCGCAGCCAGCGAAGCGCTGGAATTCGACGGCGCCGGCCTGCTGCACTACGCGGTCGCCGTCAATCTCGCCCGCCCGGGCGCCAATCGCTGACCCCCGGCGCCCTGCTCAGCCGCTCTGGCGGCTAATCTCCCCTGCGTAGGCGGTACTTTCAACGAGAGGAGCAGGAGCATGTCGAGGTCTTCGCAGGGCGCGTTCGTCGCTGGCACCCCCCCCGCTGGGGGCTTTGGCTGACTTTGGCGACGGCGGCCTGCTCCCTGGCGATCGCCATCGGTCTGGCGGCGGGCACCAGCGCCGCCAAGGTTGAGCCGACCTCGGTCATCCTCGGTCAGACCTCGACCGTGCCGGACC
>DATIOS010000050.1:0-7496 GCA_035472915.1 Thermoanaerobaculia bacterium | reverse complement strand
TTCGGCATCGCCCGCCTCGACAGCTCGAACCTCACCCAGGAGGGACAGCTCCTGGGGACGCCGAACTACATGGCGCCCGAGCAGATCCAGGGCAAGGAGGTGGACCACCGGGCCGACCTCTTCTCGCTCGGCGTCGTGCTCTACGAGATGGTCACCCGTCACAAACCGTTCTCGGGCGAGAACCTGACGGTGGTGAGCCACCGCATCGTCTACGACCACTTCACGCCGCCCCAGGAGTTCGTGAAGGACCTGGCGCCGGGCCTGGAGCCGATCCTCATGCGGGCGCTGGAGAAGGACCCGGCCAAGCGCTATCAGCGGGCGCGCGACATGGTGGACGACCTGCGCCGGCTGGTGGAGGCGAACCACCAGCGCGACGATCTCAACGAGACGCAGAGCTTCTCCTCCACCATGGCACTACCGCCGCCGCCCCGTACGGTGGCGCCGGCCGCCGCCAAGCCGTCGCTGTTCAGCCGCTGGCGCAAGGAGCCCGCGGCACCGCCGGCCGTTGCCGCCAAGCCGCCGGCCGCGCGGCCGCCCGTCCCCGTGCCGCCGCCCCTTCCCACGCCAACCCCCGCCGTGCCCTTGGCGGCGGTTGCGCCCTCACCTGTGGCGCCTTCATCCCTCGACGCCACCGTCGCGAATATCGCCGACACCGCGGATAGCCCGGGCGACGCGAGCGCCTCCAGCGGGGGGCCGCCGCCGCTGCCGCCCGCTCCGGGCCTTTCGGACACCAACGCCACGGCGGAGATCTCGGCGGCGCCGCCTTTGCCCAAGGCGCCGGCCCGGCAGGGCGCGACGTCGCAGATGCTCCTGGTGGCAGGCCTCGTCGTTCTCTTCGGCGTCCTGGCCGGGGGCGGATACTGGTACTGGCAGAAAGGGGCGGCTCGCATGCCGGCTGCGTCCGGGCCGGCGGCGACCGCCACGCCGGCTCCCGTGGCGGCCGTGACGCCGGCGGCGCCCCTGCCGGCCGCCTCGCCAACGCCTACTCCCTCATCGACGCCCGCCGCGCCCAATCTCGACACGCAGCTGGACTTCGCCCACAAGGGCCTGGCCGCCAAGAAGTGGGAGATTGCGATCGCGGGCGCCCAGGCGGTGCTGATGATCGATCCCGCCAACGTCGAAGCCAAATCGATCCTGACCCGGGCGCAGGCCGCTCAGCTCCGTGCCAAGCAGAAGCTGGCCCAGACCCCGCGCGAGCCGCAGCCGAACGAGACGGTCGCCGCCACGACGACGCCGGTCATTCCAGTCACCACCGTGGTGCGGACCACCCCCGCGCAGCCCGTGGCCACCACGGCCTACCTCCGCGTCCACTTCGTTTGCGACTTTCCGGATGGTGGCGTGCTGATCGTCTACGTCAACGACAAGGAAAGCGCGCGTCTTCTCGTCGAAGCCAGCCGCGGTGGGTTCCTCCGCTTGCGCAAGACCGGGCAGCCCCACGACGCCAGCAAGTCGATCGAGGTGCCCGCGGGGACGAATCCGATCCGCATCTCCGTCACCCCCACGGGCAGGGCCGCCCTCGTCAAAACCATGAGCGGCAACTTCCAGGGCGGCGGCTCCCGC
This sequence comes from Thermoanaerobaculia bacterium, assembly GCA_035472915.1. Taxonomy (GTDB): domain Bacteria; phylum Acidobacteriota; class Thermoanaerobaculia; order Multivoradales; family UBA5704; genus DATARR01. The sequence continues at coordinate 5,936 of DATIOS010000050.1, read as the reverse complement.
AGCCTGGAGATTTACCTCTCCGCCGACGGTCAGCTCGGCGATCCCAGCCTGCGGTAACTCAAAAGGGTCTTCTTCTTTCTTCAGACGAGCTGCGGCTCGCCTTGGGCGCTCCACACACTCACCGGTCCCAGCCCCGTGAGCTGCGGCTCCAGCGCCTCCGCGGGACCCACCGCCACGATGGCGACGTGCTCCGGATCGATGTGCCGGCGGGCCACCTCCAGGACGTCCTCCCGGGTGACGTTGGTGATGCGCTCCAGGTGGCGGGTGTAGTAGTCGTCCGGCAGGCCGAAAACGGCCAGGGTCTCCAGCCGCTTGGCGAGGTCGCCGATGGTCTGCATCGTGTAGGGGAAGACTCCCACCAGATAGCTCTGCGTCTCCGTGAGCTCCTCCGGCTCGACCAGCGCCTCGCGGATGCGGCGCAGCTCGAAGAGGACCTCGCGCGCCGCGGCACCGGTCGATTCGGTCGCCACCGCGGCGTTCACCGTGAAGGGGCCCGGCCCCATGCGGCCGGAGAAGCGGCTGGAGGCGCCGTAGGTGTAGCCGTGCCGCTCGCGCAGGTTGAGGTTGATGCGGCTGGTGAACTTGCCGCCCAGCAGACCGTTGAGGACGACCAGGGACGGATAGTCCGGGTGGCTGCGGGAGACGCTGGCGTGGCCCATCCGCAGCTCGGTCTGGGCGGCGCCGGCGCGGTCGACGATATGGACCGAGATCCCCGGCCGCGAGGGCGGGCGGATCTCCGGCGGGGGAGCCGGCGCCGCCACCGGGCCGGCGGTCGAAAAGGCGCTCTCGGCCTCGCGCAGCAGGGTTTCCGGATCGAAGTCTCCCACCGCGATCAGCGCCGCGCCGGCGAGCCCGTAGTGGCGCTGGTAGAAGCTCATCAGCGCCTCGCGGTCGAGCGCCGTCAGGCTCTCCTCCTCGCCGATCAGCGGGTGGGCGTAGACCGTGCCTTCGTAGAGCACACGCAGGAAACGGTCGTCGGCGAGCGCCGAGGGATCCTGGGTGCGGCGCAGGATTTCGGCCACGCGCTGGCGTTGGAGCCTGTCCACTTCCTCGGCGGGAAAGGAGGGATGGAAGGTGACGTCGGCCAGCAGCTCGAAGGCGGCGGCGCGGTTTCGCGCCAGCAGGCCGGTGGAGAGGAAGCCCACGTCCCAGTCGGCGCCGGTGGCGAAGTAGCCGCCCAGCCGCTCGGCGGCGGCGGCGATCTCCATCGCCGAGCGTTGGCGCGTCCCCTCGTCGAGCACGGAAGCCGTGAGCGAGGCGAGCCCCGACCGGGCCTCGGGATCGTATTGGCCGCCCGCCGGCATCAACAGCTCGAGGCTGACCAGCGGCAGCTCCGAGTGGCGGGCGGCCAGCACGGCGAGGCCGTTGGCCAGCCGCGTGCGGAGAAAGTGGGGAAACTGGAACAGCCGGATAGGCCCAGCCGGGGGAGGGGACGAGCGATCGACGGGCGGCTTCGGCGGGGCGGCCATGAGTCAGTCCGCCTCTCGCGGCACCACTTGCACCACCACGCGCTCGTTTTCTGTCAGGTGCGTCGCCGCGAGCTCCACCAGCTCCTCCGGGGCGATGCGGAGATAGCGGCCGGCCTCCGCCGCGACGCCGCCGGGATCGTCGAAGTAGGTGGCGAACTGGGAGAAGAGATCGGCCACGCTGTCCAGCTTCTGCAGGCTGCTGTAGGCGTCGGTGAGCATGCGGTTGCGCGCCCGTTCGAGCTCGTCCGGCGCCGGCGGCGTCGTCGCCGCGGCGGCGAGGTGATCGAGGAGAGCCTTCTCCACGACCTCCACCTCCACTCCCGGCCGGGCGGTGGCGACGAGCATGAACGTTCCTCCCTTTTCGTACGGCGAAACGGAGGCGCCGACGTCCTGGGCGATCTGGCGGTCGTAGACGAGATCGCGGTAGAGCGGGCTCGACTTGCCTCCGGTGAGCACCGCCGACAGCATGTCCGCCGCGTACCACGAGCGTTCGCCGTAGGCGGGCGCGCGGTATCCGACGTAGACCCGGGGGAGGCGCACGGCGTCCGGCATCACTTCGCGGCGCTCGCCCTGCCGCGTGGCGGGCGGAATGGTCACCGGCGGCACCGGCGGCCCGGCGGGAATCTCCCCGAACCAGGCCTCCACCCGCTCCAGGGCCGCTTCAGGGTCGAAGTCGCCCGCCAGCGTCAGCACCGCGTTGCTCGGCGTGTAGTAGGTGGCGAAGAAGGCCCGCACATCCTCCAGATTGGCGGCGGCGATGTCCTCCATGTAACCGATCACCGGCCAGTGATAGGGATGGTCCGCCGGGTAGAGCAGCTCGTGGAGGCGTTCGCCGGCCTGGCCGTACGGCTGGTTCTCGATGCGCTGCCGGCGCTCGTTCATCACCACGTCGCGCTGGGTATCGAGGTTCTCCTGGGTGAGGGCGGGGAGGAAGAAGCCCATGCGGTCCGACTCCAGCCACAGGCCGAGATCGAGCTGGTGGGAGGGCAGCGTCTCGTAGTAGTTGGTGCGGTCGTACCAGGTGGAGCCGTTGGCCACCCCGCCCACCTGCTGGAGGAGGCGAAAATGATCGTGCGTGAGGACGTGCTCGCTGCCTTGGAAGAGCATGTGCTCGAAGAGATGGGCGAAGCCGGTGCGACCCGGCCGCTCGTTCTTCGAGCCGACGTGATACCAGAGGTTGACGGCGACCAGGGGAAGCGCGGCGTTGCGGTGCAGGACGACGCGGAGCCCGTTGGCAAGCCGGTGATATTGGAAGGGCAGATCGAGGTCGGGAGGGGCTGAGCTCATCAGGCAAGCGGGGTCCGTCGAAGGCAAAGGCGGTGAAGCCGGCGCCCGGGCAGTGTATGGAGGGGTGTCGCGGGGTGTCAAGGCGAACCCTCGCCTTGACTCTTCGCCTGCCTAGCGTAGGGGCGGGTCTGGACGGCAGGTTGGGGGCTCGACCCGCCCTGGCCCGGCGGAAGAGCTCTGCGTTGCAGGGCGGGTCGAGCCCCCTCCCGCCCGTCCAGACCCGCCCCTACGCTAGGCCCTGCCAGGGGCACCGCTTGCATTACGCTACGTTACCGCTATACTTGCACCATGTCCTACCTTACCGAGCGGCAAAAACAGATTCTGGAGTTCATTCAGGAGTACCGCAAGGAACGCGGTATCGCCCCAACCCATCGGGAGATCTGCGAACGTTTCGGGTTCTCCTCCTACGGCACGGCCTACAAGCACCTGAAGCTCCTGCAGCAGAAGGGCTTCCTGCGCCGTGACTGGAATCAGAAGCGGGGCATCGAGCTGATCCGCGCCATCCCGGGGGCGGAGACGTCGGAACGCGACCTGCCGTACTTCGGCCGGATCGCCGCCGGCCGGCCCATCGAGGCCCTCTCCGGCAACGAACGGGTGACGGTGCCCGGCCACCTGCTGAGCGCCCGGGGCGGCGATCATTACGTGCTGCGCGTGGTCGGCGAGTCGATGATCGAGGAGGGAATCCACGACGGCGACTACGTGATCGTGCTGCGCCGCGACGTCGCCGAGTCCGGGGAGATGGTGGTGGCGCTGGTCAACGAGGAAGCCACCCTCAAGCGCTTTTTCCCCGAAGGCGCCGTGGTCCGCCTCCAGCCCGCGAACCCCACCATGCAGCCCTTCCGCGTCCCTGCCAAGGACGTCCGGGTGCAGGGGGTGGTGGTCGGGCTGATGCGGAAGTTCTAGAGGGGAAGAAAGAACACGGACTCTCTCGGACTTTCACAGACGAACACGGTCCTGCTGTCCGTGCGAGTCCGTGAGGGTCCGTGTTCGTCCGTGCTCCCTTCCTATTCCCCCGTGTTCCCGCTTTCTCCCGCCTCCTGTACAATGCGCGCCAATCGCCATGGATCTTGATCGTCTCCTGAAGTTCATGACTGATAAAGGCGCGTCGGACCTTCATCTGAAGCCGACGCGGCCGCCGTTGCTGCGCATCAACGGCCGGTTGCTGCCCATCGAGGCGCCGCCGCTCAAGCCGGAAGACCTCACCGAGATGCTGATGGGCATCCTCTCTCCCCGGCAGAAGACCAAGCTGGAGGAGAAGATGTCGGTGGATACCGGGTACGGTGTCCGCGGGCTCGCCCGCTTCCGCTGCAACATCTACGTACAGCGCGGCAACTTCGCTGCCTGCTTCCGGCGCATCCCCTATCAGATCAAGAGTCTCGAGGACCTGGAGCTGCCGCCGGTGCTGCTCGAGTTCTGCGACATGCCCATGGGGCTGGTGCTGGTCACCGGGCCCACCGGCAGCGGCAAGTCCACCTCGCTGGCGGCGCTCATCCGTTACATCACCACCCACCGGCCGGTGCACGTGATTACCATCGAGGACCCGATGGAGTTCCTGTTCACCGACGATATGGCGTCCATCTCCCAGCGCGAGGTCGGCACCGACACGGGCGCCTTTTCCGAGGCCCTGCGCAACGCCATGCGGCAGGACCCGGACGTCATCATGGTGGGCGAGATGCGCGATCCGGAGACCGTGTCGACGGTGATCACCGCCGCCGAGACCGGCCACCTCGTCTTCTCGACCCTACACACCAACAGCGCCACCCAGACCATCGACCGCATCCTCGACACCTTCCCTGCGGACCAGCAGTCGCAGGTGCGGGCGCAGCTCGCCCAGATCCTCAAGGGCGTCGTCTCGATGAAGCTGGTGGAGCGGGCGGACGGGCAGGGCCGGGTGGCGGCGCTGGAGATCATGCGGGCGTCACCCAAGATCAACCGCATGGTCGAGGACGGGGAGACCAGCGGCCTGCTCGAAGAGGTGGAGTCCTCCGTGGGCTACTACCGGATGCAGTCGATGAACCAGTCGCTGCTCGCCCTGCTGGTCCACGGCACCATCACCTATGCCGAGGCGATGCGGCAGTCGTCCGATCCGGAGGATCTGTCCCTCAAGCTGCGCAAGATGTTCCCTCTGATCGAAGAGAAGGGAGGCGAATTGAGCCCTACCACATCCGATTTTTCGCAGATCGTCGAGCTCCAGCAGTTCAAGCGCCTCTATGAGGAGCAGGAAGAGAAGATCAAGATCAAGCTCGCCGAGAAAGACGAGCAGATGAACGAGCTGCACAAGTCGATCCACCAGCGCGACGAGCAGATCGAGGAGCTGAAGGTCCGCCATCAGGACCTCGGCACCGAGCGCGACCGCCTGCGCGGCGACTACGCCCGTCTGCGCCAGGAGGCCCAGGAGAAGATCGACAAGCTGATGGAGCGCATCAAGGACCTCAACCAGCGGCTGATGGGCGGCGGCGAGGCCGGCGGCGCGGCGCCGCCGAAGTCGGGGATTTTCCGGTAGGCGCCTTACTCGCCCCGCACCATCGTCACCGCCTCCTCCCGCGTCCGCACCCGCCCGTCGACCTGCGCCTGGCGCACCGCGGCCAGCGCCCGGCCGACCTCCGGCCCGGGGGCGATTCCCAGGAGGCTCTGCACCTCTTCGCCGCTCAGCAGGCGGGGCGGATCGAGGAGCTCCGCCCCTTCAGCTCGGGCGAGGTCCACGAGCGGGCGTAACCGTGAGCGCCAGTTGGCGACCTCGGGAGTCCGCGCCCCCAGCGAGACGGCGACCGTCGCCCACAGCCGGCCGGTGCGGTTCAGGAACCGGCGCCGGCCGAGGTCGTCACCCGGCATATCCTCCTCCGCCAGCAGCAGGGCCACTTCGGCCGCGGCCTGCCGCGTGAGATAGCCGGCGTCGCGGAAAAGCTCCAGGAAGTCTCGCGGTCCGCGGCCGGCGCGGAGCGGCAAATGGGCGAAGGTGGCGGCCAGGCGTCGCGGATTAGCGCTTGGAGAACTGGAAGCGCTTGCGGGCGCCGGGCTGGCCGGGCTTCTTGCGCTCTTTCTTGCGCGCGTCGCGAGTCAGGAAGCCCTGTTCCTTGAGCTTGGGGCGCAGCCCGCCTTCGATCACCAAGAGCGCGCGCGAGATGCCGTGCCGCACCGCACCGGCCTGACCGGACTCGCCGCCGCCTGCCACGTTCACGG
>DATIOS010000049.1:0-14285 GCA_035472915.1 Thermoanaerobaculia bacterium | reverse complement strand
GCCGGCGGCCGCCACCAGGTCCGTCCGGTAGAACAGCAGGCGCGTGTCCACGTACCAGGGGAGGCCCCAGGTCTCGCCACGGAGGACGTTGGTGTCCCAGATTCCGGGAAAGGAATCGCCGGGAATGGCGGGCGCCGTCTTCGCGATGCGGTCGTTCAGCGGCGCCAGGGCATGCAGCGACTCGAACTCCGGAATCCAGGTGTTGCCCAATTGTGCGGCGTCGGGCGTGGCATCGCCCACAAAAGCGGTGAGCAGCTTCTCGTGCGCCGCCGTCCATGGGACCTGCTGCACTTCGATGCGGATGTCCGGATGGAGCCTCTCGAACTCCGGCACCATCTCACGCACCAACTCACCCTCACGACCAAACCCCCAGAAGCGGACGGTGGTGCGCGCCGGCACCGCTCCCCGTTGACAGGAGAAGACCGCCAGCAACACCACGACGCCGGCGAGAGCGCGAGCCGCTCTCAATGAGTTTCCCCGGCGAGCCAGCCGCCCGTGAACCCGGCGCGCTGCAAACCCCGGACGATGTGGCGGTTGCCGCGCATGGTCTTCCAGACGAGGCCGCTGCGATAGTTTTCGATCATGGCGACGATGGGTCCCTGATCGATTCCGAGATAGTCGACGTCGAACCAGCCCTGCGCCGGATCGACGTGCCCGCTCTGCACTCCCCGGCTGGTGCGCAGCGTCGGATTGAAGGCGTCGAGGAAGCCATATTTCGAATAGAGCAGGCTGCCGTAGCGATGACTCATCTCGTGGATGGCCGGGATCGAAAGCTCCGGTGTGAAGACGATGGACGAAGCGGCGGCGGTCGGCGTAATCGTGCCGTCGTCGCGAATGTCGTTCGCAGAAGCACCGCGCGCGGCATAGCCGTAGAACTTGCGCCGGCGGCCATCGATCGTGATCGTCGCGTCCATGGGACCGTCGCAGGCCGAGAGACCCCAAATGCGGTCGCCGTAGTCGCGGTACTGATTCGGGTTGGCGACGGCGTAAGCGTGCTGCGAGAGGGTGGCACGACGGGAATTCTCAAAGTAATCGATGCCGTGCTCTCTCATCACCGCGTCTTTAATATCGCGGAAGTCGATCCAGACGTGCGAGTACTGGTGCCCGAAAAGCGGCGCGAACAGAATGTGGTCCTGGTCGTAAAACGTTCCCCAACGTTCCGTCTTCGTGTACTCGCCCCAGGCGCTTGGATCGACCGGATGGGTCGGCGATCCGAGGGCGAGGACGATGACGATCATCGCCTCGTTGTAGCCTCGCCAGTCGTAGGTGTGGAAACCCTCCTCGGGCGTCCAGCCCATGCTGATCGCCGGCTTGCGCACCTGCTCCCACGGCCAGTCGACGCGCTCGTAAAGATCTTCGGCGGTAGAACGAATGGCCAACTCGGTGGCATCGGCGCCGTCGAAGTACGACTGCGAGAAGAGCACGCCGGCCATGAGCAGAGAGGTATCGATCGTCGACAGCTCGACCGTCTGAAACCGTTCGGCGGTCTTCATGTCGAGGAAGTGGTAGAAAAATCCTTTATATCCCGAGACGCCGCGCGGCTCGGCGCCCTGCTTCATCGCCAGCAGCGAGCGCAGGGTGGCCAGCGTCCGCTCCGCGGCCTGCGCGCGCGGCACGTAGCCGCGCTCGGCGCCGATGCCGTAGGCGGTGAGGCCGAAGCCGACGGCAGCGATGCTCGAGAACGAGGGCGTCGGCGCGCGGTCGGGAATCAGCAGCGTATGCGAATCGGCAAGGTCCCAGAAATACTGGAAGCTGCGATGCTCGACGTCGTCCAGGAGCGGATCGTTGCGATCGAAGGAGACGGCGGCAGCGGGAGGGGCAGGGGTGGCGGGACGCGGTGCAACGGCCGGCGCCGCGCCGCATCCCGCGAGGAGCAGGGCGGGCAGGAGGAGAACGGCAGCCGTCTTTTTCAGTCCCATCATTCCCGGGCGTGTAAGCGTTTACAGAGACGAACCGTACCAGGAGGTCTGATGGGAGTCAACGACCCTTGAGCTTCTCGATCTGCCGCTGCCCCTTGTGCAGAATCTTGACCCTCTTTTTCTCCACGAGGCGCGCCAGCTCGTCCTGGCGGACGTGAAGCTGGCGCAGCTCACGCTGGAGCTTGCGGTAGCTTTCCAGGCGCTCGGCCGGCAGCCCGGACTCGACGGCGCAGCCGGGCTCGCCCATGTGCCGGCAGTCGCCGAAGCGGCACCTCGCCGCCAGCTCTTCGACGTCCGAGAAGCTGGACTCGATTCCAGGCAATTCGCCTTCCCCACCCTCCCATAGATGCAGCTCGCGCAGACCGGGAGTGTCGATGAGCAGGCCGCCCGCGGGGGTCAGGAAGAGCTCGCGGTGGGTCGTGGTGTGGCGGCCACGGTCGTCGCCTTCCCGCACAGTCGCGGTCTTCTGCACCTCGCGCCCGAGGAGATAGTTGCTGAGTGTGGACTTGCCAACCCCCGAGGAGCCCAGCAATCCCACTGTCTGACCCGGACCGAGATAAGCGATCAGCTCCTCGCAGCGGTCGCCCGTCACGGCGCTCACCGCGTGGACGGGCACGCCCATGGCGATGGCCTCGACTTCGAGCAAACACTGCTCTGGATTCTCGCAGCGGTCGAGCTTGTTGAGCACGATCACCGGCTGGGCGCCGCTGTCCCACGCCGCGGTCAGATAGCGCTCGATGCGGCGGGGATTGTAGTCGCCGTCGAGCCCGGAAACGAGAAAGATGGTGTCCACGTTGGCGGCCACCACCTGCTCCTCGGTCTTATGGCCAGCCGTTTTGCGCGAGAACCTGGACCGCCGGGAAAGCACGGCGTGAATCACCGCCCGCCCCTTCCCCGCCGGTGGCCGCACCACCACCCAATCCCCCACCGCCGGATAGCCCGCGCCGCCTCCGGGTCCCTTCAGCTCATGCCGAAGCTTGCCGGAAAGGTCCGTCAAGTACTCGGCTTCGCCCGTCGAGACCCTGAGCAGGCCCATCTGGGCGACCACCCGCGCGGGAACGAGACCCTCCTGACTGCGGTAAGGCTCGAAGGCGGTGGCGAAGAAGTCGGTGAAGCCGAGGTCTTGGAGGGTCAGAGTCGCCATTCTTTCGAGGAGTATAGCGCCGGCTGTGGACCCTCAACGGGTGTATCCTATGTCTGCCATGTCTACTCCTGTATCGACAATCCCTCTGGAGCGCCGGATCACGATCGATTCCGCTGTCTGTAACGGCAAGCCCACAATTCGCGGCAAGCGGATCGCCGTCCAGACTGTTCTGGAGTTCCTGAGTGCTGGCGAAAGCCGGGAGGAGATATTGCATCAGTATCCCTCCCTGGAAGAGGCCGACATCGATGCCTGCCTGGCGTTCGCAGCGAGGTTGATGGGGCACAATTACGTCATCAAAATGATTGCCTGACTCCATGGGGAAGTACGTCATCGATGTGAACCTCCCCTACTTCTTCAGCCTCTGGCATAGTCCAGACTACATTCATGTCAGAGATCTAAACGACGAATGGACGGACGATCAAATCTGGAGCTACGCAAAAAGCGGAAACTTGACGATCGTCTCAAAAGATGCTGATTTTTCGCCGAGAGCCCTGCTGGAGCCGCCGCCGCCGAGAGTGATCCACATCCGGTTCGGCAATCTGAAAATGCGGGACTTTCACAAAAGGATCTCCGCGGTATGGGTGCCCGTCTGCGAGCTGAGCGCTCGGTGCCGGATCGTCCATGTGTTCGAGGACCGAATTGAGGGAATTGAATAGGTTCTTTTCGCCTCCCAGACCTACGCGTCCATCTCGTACGCCCTCTTCAGCCATCGCCGCACCTCGTCGTCGATCTCCGCCAGCGAAGTGATGGCGAAGCGGTGCGTGATGCGGTCCTTCTTGGCGAAGCCGCCGGTGTCGATCAGGCGGCCGGAGGCAGGGGTGTCCTTTAAAGCGAGGCCGAAGTCGATGCGGGTTTTCGTGGTGGGCTTGATCTGAGCGAAGACGTGGTTGCGGTAGAGCGGCACGATCGTCTGGCAGGGACAGGCCTTGACGTCCGGGCCGATCGATAGGCCGAGATCGAGGAGGGCCTCGTAGATGGGCAGCAGGTTGGCCTTGGGACCGGCGAACATCGCGCCCACGTAGCCGACCGCGGCCTTCAGGTAGGTCTCGGGATCGCCAGCCTCTTCGCCCTTCCCCACGGAGCGCTCGGCGATCCACCAGGCGGAGTTGGTGCCCATCTTGTGCTCGGCCTTGAGCCAATCCCGCCGCTCCTGCTCCGTCGGCGGTCCCTCATCCTGGACGAGCCGAATCCACTCTTCCAGCGAGCGGCCGGTCTTCTCGGGGAGAGTCTGGACCCAGATCTGAGTCGCGAGCACGCCGGGATGGACACTGTATAGGCTGGCGGTCTTGGCTCGGGGCATGATCAGCTCCTTCTCCGCTGGTTTCTGACGCTCCTCAAGCATCCCTCAGTGCGGCTGGAACGTCCCCCCGTTCAGCGCCTCGACGCGCGCCTTGGCCGCTCCTCCCGCCAGCGACAGGAAGGTGAGGGCCAACGACAGCATGTGACGTTTCAGCTGCATGGGAATGGTTCTCCTCGCGAAGCGATTCTATACAACGCAGGAAACGACCTGACGTTCCGCGGGAAACTCAGGTCAGCCTCGTTCGTACCTCCAGAGGATCGGGAGGGGTGGAGAAGGCCGTAGCGTTTCCCCTGAAACAGGTAGTGCAATCGAGGTGAGAGCCATGAATCTCGTGAAGAGACTTGGCGAGAGGGGAGGAATCGCTCTGGCCCTCTCGCTGTTGTCGTTGCTGTCCCCAGCCGCCCGCGCCCAGGAGCCCTCTCCCGTGCTGACGATCCAGATGGCCTTGCGGCGGGCGCTGGAGGCGAACGCGAGCACGGCCACCGCCCGCTCGCAGGTGGCGACCTCGCAGGCCCAGGTGCGCCAGCTCAAGAGGTCGATCCTGCCGCACGTCGATCTGGAAAGCGCGGTCACCCACAACAGTCAAGAGGTGGCCTTCGACGTGAACGGCTTCCGGGCGACGATCCTGCCACGCAACGACTGGAACGCGCGGCTCATCTTCAGCCAGCCGATCTACGCCGGTGCGCGGGAGCTCAAAGCCCTGCGGCAGGCGCGCCTCGGGGTGACCAGCGCCGAGGCGGGTCTACGGTCGGCGGAGGATATGGTGTTGCTGTCCACGGCTGCCAACTATCTGGGAATCGTCCAGGGACAGGCTCTGGCCGACGTCGAGCAGAAGAACCTGGAGCTGGCGGGACGCCGGCGCAAGCAGGCGCAGGCCTTCTACGAAGCGGGAGAGCAGACCAAGGTGGACGTTTTGCGCGTCGAGACGGATACCAAGGCGGCCGAGCGGGCCCTGGCGGCGGCGCTCCAGAGCCGCGACATCGCGGCCAGCAGGCTGCGGCTGAATCTCGCTCTCGACCAGGTCTCGGAAGCCCCTCTCCAGGTGGCGGCGCCGGATCTCAAGTTCCCGACGCTGCCACCGGCCGAAACGTTGGTGGCCCAGGCGCAGGCGAATCACCCCAGCGTCCAGCAGGCGGACCTGGCGTTGCAGATCGCCCAACTGGAAAGCTCCAAGCAGCAGGCTGCCCGCCTGCCCACGGTACGGGCCGAAGGGAACATCGTCGACCAGCGCACGTCGTTTCCGGCGTCCCAGACGGCGTCGCTCGCCATCAAGCTGACGATGCCGATCTTCGACAGCGGCGAGATCTCGGCCAAGGTGGCCGTGGCCCGCGAGCACCAGCGCCAGGCGGAGATCGCCCTGGCCGAGGCCAAGCGCCAGGTGCGGGAAGACGTCCTCCAGGCGCTGCTCGAGCTGAAAACCGCGGAGAAGGATCTGGCCCTCGCCAAAGAGCAGCTCGCCGCGGCCGATGCCGAGTACGCCCAGAGCTTCGAGCTCTATCGCGCCCAGGAAGCGACGTCGCTCGATTTGCAGACGTCGGAGGCCGCCCTCGCTTCCTCCCGCCGGGCGGTGGTGAATGGAACCCTGAACCGGGACCTGGCCGAGCTGAACGTATGGTCCGCGGTCGGCACCTTGAAGAACCTGATCCTCACCGAGGAGAGTGAGAAATGAACGTCAAGAGACTCGCGCTCGCCGCGGCCACGCTGATCGCATTGATGCTGGCCGCCGCCTGCGCTCACGATAAGCCGAAGGAAGCGGCTGCTCCCACGCCCACGCCGGCCGCGGCACTGCCATCTGACGTCGCGACGCTCGCCCAGCCGGCGCCGCCGAACGCTCCGGCGCCAACGGCTGCGGCCGACAAGAAAGAGGGCTCTGAGGTAGGCCTCGCGAGCCTCGAGCCCACCGGCGAGTTCGTTTCCCCGGCCAGCTCGCAGGTGGCCCCCAAGACGCCGGGCCGCGTGGCGACCGTCTATGTGGACGCCGGCGCGCGGGTGAGCAAGGGCCAGCCGCTTCTCGCCCTGGAGACGGAGTACCTGAAGCTCGACGTGCAGCGGACCGCAGCGGACCTGGCCCGCGCCAAGGCCGGCGAGGACGACGCCCGCCGGGAGTGGACGCGCAAGAAAGGATTGCTCGCCAACGAGTCGATCCCCCAGGCCACCTTCGACAAGGCCCAGGCCGCCCTGGATCAGGCCCAGGCCGCACGCCAATCGACGGAGGCGGCGCTGGCCCTGGCCCGCCAGAAGGAAGAGGACGCGGTGATCCGCTCGCCCATCACCGGCGTCGTGGACCAGCGCAAGACCAACCCGGGCGAGCGCCTGGGCGAGGCAGGCGTCGCCTTCGTCATCGTCCAGACGGCTCCCCTGAAGCTGCGCTTCAGCATCCCCGAACGCTATCTGAGCGAGCTGCGGACGGGCCAGACGATCATCGCCCGGGTGGATCCCTATCCCGGCGAGAAGTTCGCCGGCCGCATCAAGACCGTGGGCGGCGTCATCGACCCGGCGACCCGGACCTTCTTCGCCGAAGCCGAATTTCCCAACTCCGATGGGCGGCTGCGTCCCGGGCTCTTCGCCCGCATCGAGCTGGGAGGGGAGGAATCCCATGCAAAAGCTCGCTGAGCTCTGCGTCCGCCGGCCCGTCTTCGCGACGGTGCTCATCCTCGCCCTGGTGGTGGTGGGCATCTTCGCCTACTTCCAACTCGGCGTGGACCGCTTCCCCAATGTCGAGTTCCCCTTCGTCGTCATCACCACCGTGCTGCCGGGCGCCGCGCCCGAGGAGATGGAGACCGAGGTCACCGACAAGATCGAGGAGGCGGTCAACACCATCAACGGCATCGATCAGTTGATCTCAACTTCCTCAGAGAACGTGTCGTTGGTACAGATCCAATTCACCCTGGAGAAGAACCCGGACGTGGCCGCCCAGGAGGTGCGCGACAAGGTCAACGCCATCCTGGCCAATCTCCCCAAGGACGCCGATCCGCCGATCATCCAGAAAATCAATGCGGACGCCGATCCGGTGATCTCGATCGCCCTCTCGGGCCCGGCTTCGCAGCGTGAGATCTCGGAGTACGCCGACCGCGTGCTCAAGCGGCGCCTGGAGACGGTCTTCGGCGTCGGCCAGGTGAAGCTGGTGGGCGAACGCCTGCGTCAGATCAACGTCATCACCGACACGGCGAAGCTCGACAGCCTGGGGCTGACGGCGGCCGACGTGGTCAACACCCTGGGAAGCCAGAACGTGCAGATTCCGGGCGGCAAGGTGGCTCAGAACCGCCGCGACCTGACGCTGCGCACCTACGGCCGCGTCGGCTCGCCCGCCGACTTCGCACGCCTGCCGATCACCCGCCGCAACGGCTACCCAGTGCGGGTGGGTGATGTCGCCCGCATCGAGGACGGAGTCGAAGAGGCCGAGTCGGTCGCCACCGTCGCCGGCAAGCCGGCCGTGGTGTTGCAGGTGATCAAGCAGTCGGGCACCAACACCATCGCCGTGGTCGACGCCATCAAAGAGCGGTTCGACGATCTCAAGGGGCAGATCCCCGCGGGCTGGCACGCGGAGATCGTCCGCGACCAGTCGAAGTTCATCGTCGCCGCGGTCGACGCGGTCAAAGAGCACCTGATGGTGGGCTCGCTGTTCGCGGCCGGCATCGTGTGGCTCTTCCTGCGCCGCTTCCGGCCAACGTTGATCTCGGCGGTGGCCATCCCCAGCTCGCTGATCGCCACCTTTGCCGCCATGAAATACATGGGCTTCACGCTCAACGTGCTCACCCTGTTGGCGCTGACGCTGGCGGTGGGCATCGTGATCGACGACGCGGTGGTGGTATTGGAAAACATTTTCCGCTTCATGGAAGAGAAGAAGATGACGCCGCGGCAAGCGGCTGTCGAAGGCACCAAGGAAGTGGGCCTCGCCGTGCTGGCCACCAGCCTGTCGCTGATCGCTGTCTTCCTGCCGGTGGCCTTCATGGGCGGCATCGTGGGCCGCTTCATGTACTCCTTCGGTATCACCATGGCGTTCGCCATTGCCGTCTCGCTGGTGGTCGCCTTCACGCTGACGCCGATGCTGGCCTCGCGGTGGCTGAGGCAAAAGGACACGGCGCAGCCCGGAGAGGGCTCACGGCAGCGGGGTGTCTACGCCTTCGTCGAGCGCGTCTACCTGCGCCTGCTCGACCTCGCCATGGCCCATCGCTGGGTGGTCGTGGTGGCGATGGTGCTGGTGTTCTTCTCCACCGTGCCGCTGTTCATGGCGGTGAACAAGAACTTCCTGCCCAACGACGACGAGTCCCAGTTCCAGGTGGTGGTGCGGGTGCCTGAAGGGGCAAACCTGACGACGACGCAAACCATTCTGGAGTCCGTGGCGAATCAGGTGCGCAAGCTTCCCGGCGTCGTGACGACGGTGACCACGGTCGGCAACGATCCGCAGAAGACGCTCAATCTGGGCTTGGTCTACGTCCAGCTCAGCGATCCGAAAACGCGAAAGGAAGATCAGTTCCATCTCATGCAGCGGGTGCGCGCGGAGATCCTGCCGCAGTACGAAGCCCTCAAGGTGCGCGCCCAGGTGGCGCAGGTCTCGGCCTTCGGCAACGGCGTGGACAACGAAATCCAGTTCTGGATCGGCGGTCCCGATCTCGACAAGCTCAACGAGTACGCGCAGAAGCTCAAGGCCGCTCTCGTCAAAGTGCCGGGCACCACCGACGTGGACACCAACTTCATCGTCGGCAAGCCGGAGCTCGGCGTGCGCATCGACCGCGACAAGACGGCCGACCTCGGGGTAAAGGTGCAGGACATCGCAAGCTCGCTCAACGTCCTGGTGGGCGGCCAGAAAGCCACCTCCTACTTCGAGGGCGGCGAGGAGTACGAGGTTCACGTGCGGGCCGACGAGGCCGATCGCAACAACCCGGCGGCTATCGCTGCCATGGAGGTGCCCTCGCTCAGCCGCGGCACGGTGCCGCTGCGCGATCTCGTCACCTTGACCGAGGGCACCGGCCCGTCGCTGATCAACCGCCTGAACCGTCGCCGCCAGGTGATGGTGACCGCCAACATGCGGCCGGGCTTCTCGTCGCAGACGGCGATCGACGCTCTGAACCGCACCGCCGCCGATCTCAAGATGCCGGCCGGCTTTTCCTCCGGCTTGACCGGCCGCTCGCGCGAGCAGGGCAAGGCGTTCACGTCGTTCATGATCGCCTTCCTGCTGTCGATCATCTTCATGTACCTGATCTTGGCGGCGCAGTTCGAGAGCTGGCTCCACCCCTTCACCATCCTGCTGTCGCTGCCGATGACGGTGCCGTTTGCGCTGCTGTCGATCCTGATGCTGGGACAGTCGGTCAACATCTTCTCGATGCTGGGCATCCTGGTGCTGTTCGGCATCGTGAAGAAAAACTCCATCCTGCAGATCGATCATACGAACGGCCTGCGGGCGCAGGGGATGCCGCGAGCGCAGGCCATCCGGGAGGCGAACCGCGACCGCTTGCGGCCCATCCTGATGACCACCCTCGCCTTCGTGGCCGGCATGATCCCGCTGGTGGCTTCGAGCGGCACCGGCGCGGGCACCAACCGCGCCATCGCTTCGGTGATCCTGGGCGGCCAGCTCCTGTCGCTGCTGCTGACGCTGATCGGCACCCCGGTCAGCTACAGCATTTTCGACGACTGGGCCAATTCGAAAGTCTTTTCGCGCCTGGGGGAGCGGTTGGCGCGACGCAAGCCCAAAGAGAGCGTGATCGGTCAGCCGTCGCCGGTCACGGACTGAAAAGGTTGCTGAAGGTGGCTATCTCCAGGCCATCCGCACCTGCATCCTGAAGCTGCGCGACGCCAGCGTTTCGTCGGCCAGGGCGCCGCGTCCCGTGGCGAGGTCCAACTCCCGTTCCAGGACCGTACCCGTGTTCAGGAGGTTGGCGGCTTCGAGGCTCAGGGTGAGGACGGCGTCGCCGAGCGTGATCTCTTTTTCGAGCCGGGAGTCGAGGGTGAGGACGGCATCCGTGCGCAGGGTATCGGGACGATCGGTGAGCTGCACGAGGGCGAGGCCGGCGCGCTCCCTGGCGACCTGGCGGTAGTACGGGAGGGGATCGCCCTGCCGGCCGTTGACGGCGGCCGAGAGGTTGAGGCCGTCGCGCAACTCGACGAAGCCCAGGGCATGGAACGACCAGCGGGCCCCTTGAAAGCCGGGGATCTCATGGGGACGGCCGGATGCGGTCATGGTCACGGGCCGGCCTTCATCGTCGCCGCTGCCGAGCGTGTTCGTGGGATCGTCGAAGCGCCGGAAAGCCGGCCCGAGCTGCTGGTTGCCGTCGCGCCAGGTGAGGTGCCCCTGGGTCATCCAGCGGTTGGACAGCGTCTTCCTCCAGGTCAGGGAGAGGCCCAGGCTCTCCTGCCGCCGGTCGCCGTTGACGAGCAGGGTGCCGCCCGTCCAAAGCAGGCCGGGCCGGAGGTCCCAGACGGGCGCATCGTAGGCCGTGCCGCCCGGCAGGACCCCGGTGAGCTGGCCCGCGGGGATCCAGTCGCCGGCCGTGGCCGTGAAGACCCTGCCCGTGGCCCCGTCGCGCACCAGGAGGCGCTCGTCCAGGAGATCGCGGGTCCGCCGCCAGGTCGCCCGCAGACCGATTTGGAAGTCCCGCGTCAACGCACGCTGGAGGCCGAAGGCGGCCTGATCGGTAATCTCCGGACGGAGGCGGGGATCGACCGCGTTGGGATTGATGCCGGGGCGCAGGAGATCGAGGCCCTCGCCAGGCAGGAGGAGCCGCACCGGTTCGTCCGGCTCGCGGGAGAGATCGCCGTTGCGGTCCGCGAAGACTTCGCGCAGCGCGGCCGGCGCTTGCGGGTCGAGATGCCAGGCGGCGCGGGGTCCGAGCCGGGAGGCGAAGCGGCCCAGGGAGATCCAGGCCTGCGTCATCCGGTCGCGATCCAGTGACCGGTTGAGCTCGAATCGGGGCAGGAGAGCCCAGGGCCGCCCACCGCCGGCGATCCCCAGGTCCTGGCGGTCCCCCTGCAGCCCGGCGATCACCGTCCAGGCTCCGGCGGACAGCGTGTCCTGGACCCACAGGCCCAACTCGCCGGTCCGGGCGCCGGTCTCGCCGGAGCGCCAGAGCTCCGCCAGGGCGAGGCCGTCTGCGAGGCCGAGAATCCCGCCGGCCGTCACCAGGGCACCCGGCGAGGTCAAGGTCCGGTTCTCGTCCTGCCCGCGCCATCCAGCCCCGAAGGTGATTTCGTGCGCGGTCGAGAGCGCGTTCGCGAAGACGCTGGAGCCGAGCCGGGCCTGCCGCGTCCGATCCTCCTCCCGGAAACCGAACCAACTCCCGCGAGCCACGCCGTCCGGCCCGATCCGCGCCTCCATGCCGGCGAACGGGGGCCGGTCGCCGAGCCGCCGGTGGGAGCTGCCCAGGCTCGCGGTCCAATAGAAATCCGAGGTGACGATGGCGGTCCCTTCAGCCGCCCAAATGTCCTCCCGGCCGTCCTCCTTCCAGGTGGTCTCCGGCGCGCGGGCGGGACCCGCGCCGATGCCGGAGCCGGCGGCGAGGCCGTGGCTCCCCGCCAGGACGGTGGAGACGTTGAGACCGATCTGTGCGTTGAGCTTGAAGCGACCGCTACGGCCGGTCTGCTCCTCGCGCTGCCCGCCGAGGACGGTGCTATCGACCCCGTGATGCCCGGCCTCGCCCCAGGCCCACAGCCGGTCCTTGAGCAGCGGACCGCCCACCCAGACGTTGGCAACCTGCGAGTCGACGCGGTCGGTCTCTCCAGCCCCTTCGCCGCCGCCGCTCCCCTGGAACGAACCCGCGGCTTGCCACTCGTCCGTGCCACGGCGCGGACGCAGCCGGGCCGGCACCTCCGGCGTTCCGGGGGTGGCGCCGGCGTCCAGCGTCTCGACCGGAATCTCGGCGAACGCGTTGAAGTCGAGCTCGCCGGGCAGCGAGCCGGCCACGGCCAGGTCGGTGGCAATCACTTCGTTGACGTCGAGGAAGCCCTTCCCCAACGCCGCCGCGTCTTCCATGACGGGCGCCCGCGAGCTGCAGCCTGATTCGTTGCCGCCCACGGTGATGCGGTCCACCAGCACGCCCGGCGTGGATTGGAGGAGGGCCCAGGGATCCACGGCGATGGACCGCTCGGCGACGAGTGGGCTCGCCTCGGAGACCGTGATCACGTCCTCCTCCCTGCCCGTAGCCGCGAAATAGACACAGGGGAGCCGCCATATCACGGGGACGGCGAGACAAACTTTCGGATTGAAAACCTGAGCTTCGGCCCGGTTCGGGCCGCAAAAGAGACTTGAAAAGGACAGAACGAGCCCGACCGCCAGAAAACGGTTTCTCATCGCTGCCTCCCGTGTCGATACGACAGGAAGGAGAGAGCAAATGGAGTGCCACCCTGCCCAGGCAGCAGAAAACCTTATCGAACGGGACTCTTCAGCGATCTATTCTATTCTCGGTTTCAATAAATTGAATCGTGAGGGATTCAATAGGCTGGAGAGACAAGGGCCGGTCATGAAGGTGGCTGGCTCTCTCGGAGACCTGGAGGATCTCGCCGCGAAGAGCCTCGATCTCCACACCGTTGTGACGGACCTTCTCTTCCAGCCGGTCAAACCTCTGCGCGGTGGTCTCGCGGAAGCGCTCGTCAAGGTAGACGATCAGCTCTTGGTCCATGCTTGGCCTCGTCAGTAGAGACGCGAATGCCAATTCCCTTGGCGCGACGGAATGAGCAGGCCCCGCTTGACAAGCGTCGCAGCTCAGAGTACCGTATGCGCAGTCGGAGAGCGGCGACCCTCCTGTTGTCATATGAACCGGCACCCACTGACGGCGTCGTTGAAGTCCTCGGCTGAAGGAGACCATGGGAAACGCGACGACGTATTCAGGGGTGATGGGCGGGCTGGGCCGGTTGATCTCGGCGCTGAATGCGAATACCGTGGATCTGGCTCATCTGGACGGGGCGCGCCTCCATCTGGCGAACATCGCGACGGATGTCGAGGGAATCTCCCAGCAGCAGCGGCGCTCATGACCAGGAAGCCCCGGACCCCAAAGACCTCGACGCCCTCCGAGCCCACCGCTCCCGCGCCGACCCCGGCACCGCCGACCGCCCATTTCACGGCAGACGCCAACTCCAAGCAGTAGATCCTCCGAAGCACCCCTTTGGGGGGTCCCCCTGCACCATCCGCGGCCACCTCGCCAACTTTACGGCGCGAATCCAAACTTTACGACGCCGCTCCAAACTTTATGGCGGCGCTCCAAACTTTACGGAGCGGCTCCAAACTTTACGATGGCGCTCCAAACTTTACGATGCGGCTCCAAACTCTACGGCGTCCCTCCAAACTTTACGATGCCCCTCCAAACATTAGGACGCGGCTCCAAACTTTACGACGCCCCACCAAACTTTACGACGGCGCTCCAAACTTTAGGATGCGGCTCCAAACTTTACGACGTGGCTCCAAACTTTAGGATGCCGTTCCAAACTTTACGACGTCGCTCCAAACTTTACGGCGTCCCACCAAACTTTACGGAACGGCTCCAAACTTTAAGGCGTCGCTCCAAACTTTACAGAGCCGCTCCAAACTTTATGACGTCCCTCCAAACTTTACGATGCCGCTCCAAACTTTAGGATGCGGCTCCAAACTTTACGACGCCGCTCCAAACTTTATGGCGCGGCTCCAAACTTTACGACGCGGCTCCAAACTCTACGATGAGGCTCCCAGTCCAAAGGGTCATACACGTTGACCAAGCTCTTTCGTACTGGGCAAGAGGTCTGCCGCCCTACAGGCTCGCGGCATGGAATTGCCGAAGACGTGCGCATTTGCAGGTTTGTTGAATCTATGACAATCGAAGTATCGGCTTTGCACGACTCTCCGCTGACATGGTCGCCCAGTTTGAGGCCCAAGGGGCCGCCCTTCTTATAGGGGTAGGGAGAGCCGGTTGAGTTCCCGGCCCCCCCTCCCTCCGAACCGGACGTGCGGATCTCCCGC
>DATIOS010000048.1:0-9183 GCA_035472915.1 Thermoanaerobaculia bacterium | reverse complement strand
CACGGCCTGGTCAACGATCTGTACCCCGAGCTTTCGGCGCTCTCCCTCTCCACCTTCGACGCCTCCGGCCGGCCGGCCGACGGTCAGCTCCGGGCGTACGAGGTTTCCAATCTCAGGCTGAACGCCGACCTCGTAGTGCTGAGCGCCTGCCGCACGGCTCTTGGCGAGGAAGTCGGCGGTGAGGGGTTGGTCGGCCTGACCCAGGGTTTCCTGCATGCCGGGGCGGCACGGCTGGTGGTGTCGCTCTGGGACGTCAGCGACCTCGCCACCAGTGAGCTCATGAAGCATTTCTACCTCGCCCTCCTTCACGAGAAGCTCTCTCCGGCACAAGCACTCAGGAAGGCCCAGATTGCGCTCCGGCAACAGGACCGCTGGCACGCTCCCTACTACTGGGCCGGCTTCGTCCTACAAGGTGAATGGAAGTGAAAGGGCCCGCCGCAAGGGCCTCCTCCATCTCTCCCGCAAGCCTCTTCCGCCGCTAACCAAAATCGCCTGCGCGGCTTCTCCCTTGCGCAAACATCAACCGCCGCTCAGGCGCCGGAACGTCCCGGCGGCTGGAGGCTGCATGAGGAGGATGAGATGGAGAACCGCAGCGATACGACCGTCCCTGTCAAGAGTCCCGCGAAAGTGAAGGGCCGCGATTTCGAACCACCTCCGCGGTCCACGGACATCGACCAGGACGACAAGGCCGCAGGACCCCCGCCGCCCTGCGATTTCGATCCGGCCGGCAGCGCCCCACCGCGGAGTGTCAAGCCGGGGCACTGAGGGCGACTACGCCAGCTCTTGGACCCACCAGGCCTTCTCAAGATTTCTGAAGGCCTGGTAGGTCACCTCGCCGAGGAACAGGTAGGCCCCATCGAATACGGAGGCGTCATGGCTTCGAAAACCAGGATTCTGCTCGCGAGCGCGGCGTTGCTGTGGCTGGCCGTCGCGGGTTGCGGTGGCACCAGGGCACGGTCGAACCGTTCCTTCGTCGAAATCCAGACTCTCGCTCGCAACAAGACCGCCGAGCAGCTCCTCAAACTCCTGGGCGAGCCCGACAGCCGGCAGGTCGTCTTCGACGCCGACGAACGCTGGATCTGGTGGAACTACACGTTCCTCGACGGCAAGGACTGTCCTCCCGAAATGCGCGGCCGTGTCGTCCACCTCGAGATCGTGGTCAAAAACCCTGTCAGGACGCTCAATGGCGAAAAAGTGAGCCGTCGCCCCTACTCCGAGTGGCGCGTCGACGACGCCTTTGGCATCACCTACCGGGCGCCTTCGACGGGCGGCTGAAAACCAGGAGATCCCATGCCTTCCATCGCCAACTCAACGCTGACTCTGAACGGCATCAATGGCTCTACCGGCGAGCCATTGCTGGCGGAGGCGACGCTCGAACAGATCGCGACTCAAGCGTGCGACGAGCACCTCACCACCGCCGAGATCGAGGATCTACGGCGCCGGCGGGCTCAGCTCAAGGAGGATCATCTCGATACGAAGTTCGAGATCGACCCGCGCAATCTGGCGGCGAGCGGATGGGGCGTCATCTTCCCCGAGGACCGGCAGGCCGAGCTGCGGGAGGCTCTCGCTCCGCTACTGGCCTGGCGCAAGTCCCAGGCCGCGAGCCGGCATGAAAACCGCTACCGCGAGCTGGTCTATCAAGCCGGAGAATCCAAGGCCCGCTTCCTGGCCCGCCACGGCGCGGGCTCCGGTCCCGCCGATCCGGACAAGCTCCCGTACTACCTGCTCATCGCCGCCGGTCCGGGCGAGATCTCGTTCGGCTTCCAGTACCAGATCGACGTGCAGTACGCCGTGGGCAGGCTCGACTTCGCCACTGCCGAGGAGTACGCCCGCTACGCCGCGAGCGTGGTGGCTTCGGAGCAAGGCTCGCTGGCGCCGTCTCACGAGGTTTCTTTTTTCGGTGTGGCCAATCCCGGCGACTGCGCGACCGAGTTGAGCCTGCACAACCTGGTGGAGCCGCTGGCCGCCAGCATCGCCCGCGACCGTCCGCAATGGCAGGTCGAGACCATCCTCGGTCCCCGGGCTACCAAGGCGGCCCTCGGCGAACGATTGGGGGGCGCCCATACCCCCGCGCTCCTCTTCACGGCCTCCCATGGCCTCGGCTTCGATGCCGCGGACCCTCGTCATCTTCCCCACCAGGGAGCCCTGCTCTGCCAGGACTGGCCTGGCCGCGAAGCCTGGCGCGGTCCCATCTCGCAAGACCACTATCTGGCGGGAGACGACATCGCGGACTCCGCCTCGCCGGCAGGGCTGATCGCTTTCTTCTTCGCCTGCTACGGCGCCGGCACCCCGCCATTCGACAGCTTCAACGGCGAAGGCGAGCGGCGGCGGCTCGCCGCCGAGAGCTTCGTGGCCCGGCTGCCGCAGCGCCTGCTCGGCCATCCCAAAGGCGGCGCCCTGGCGGTGGTGGGCCACGTCGACCGCGCCTGGACCTTCTCCTTCGACTGGCCCGAGTCCGGAGAGCAGCTCCAGGTTTTCGAGAGCACCCTGGGACGGCTGCTCGAAGGGTATCCGGTCGGCGCGGCCATGGAGTACTTCAACCAGCGGTACGCCGAGCTGTTCACCGATCTGCGCGAACAGGCCGAGGAAGTGAAGTGGGGCGCACAGCCGGACTTCCTGAGCCTCGCGGATCTGTGGACGGCCGCCCACGACGCCCGCTCCTACATCGTGCTCGGCGATCCGGCGGTACGCCTGGGCACGCCGGCGAAAGCTTGAGGAGTGCCGCCATGCCGCCGGCCACCTATCTCGACAGCACGCTCTACCTGACGGCTCTCAAAGCCGCCCGCTTTTCCTGGGGCGGTCGGGAGTACCTGGGCGAGCCCGCGCTCGACGAGGAGCTCAGCTTGAAGCTCGCCGCCTTGGAGTTGGAGCCCGAGGAGTACGGCCGCGAGCTCTATGACGCCGTGTTCCCAGCCGGCAGTGAGCTGCGCGAGGGCCTGCGCGAGGCCGTCCTCTCAGCCGAGAGGGACAAGAGCCGCCTCCGCTTTCTCTTGAACCTCTCGCCCGGCCTGCCCGAGTGGGTCAATGCCCTGTATTGGGAGCTGCTGACCGACTTCGGCCGCCACCTCGCCCTGGCCCGTTCGCCGGACACGGCGTTCTCCCGCTACCTGGGCGTGCGGCAGGCGCCGGGGACGCCCACCGCCATGCGTCCGCGTCTGCTGTGCGTCGTCTCCGCACCGACCGGACTGGAGCGGTTCGGCCTGGCCGAGATCCGCCGCGACGACGTGGCGCACCGTCTCGAAGCCCCTTTCGGCATGCTGGCCGAGGCTGCTGACGTCGAGGTCCTCGAGCCGCCGGCTACTCTCGAAAGGCTGCGCCAGCGGTTGATGACGGGCGGCGGCTACCACCTACTGCACTTCTTCGGCCACGGCCACAACCGCAACGGCGTCTCCGCACTCGTGCTCGAAGACGAGCAGGGGCGGGCCAAGTTCGTGGGAGAGGAGCTGCTGGCGGAGGTTTTCCTGGGCGTCCGCTCGTTGCGCCTCGTCACCTTGATCGCCTGCCACGGCGGCGCGCCGTCCTCCCACGACCCGTTCAGCGGCCTTGCCGGCCGGCTCGTCCAGCGCGGCCTGCCGGCGGTCATCGCCATGCGCCGCGAGGTCAGCGTCGAAACCGCCCACCTCTTCACCAACCATCTCTACACCCACATCGCCCAGACCGGCCGGGCCGACGCGGCGGTCAACGAGGCGCGACAGCAGCTCTACCTGGCAGATCCGCGGGGAATTGCCTGGAGCAGCCCCGTGCTCTACTCGCGGTTGACCGACGGCAGGCTCTGGCTCCCCCGGGGGGAAACTCTGGAGGAACCGGAGTCGCTGGCCGCGGCCCGCGGTCCCCTCCTCCGCCTCTCCCCCGGCCGCCTCCGCCACCCTCTTCCCTGGGTGCCGGCGATCCTCGCGCTGGCGCTGTTCGTCCTCGGCCGCTGGCCGGCGGCGCAAGCCGAGGCGCGCTTCGACCTCCACGTCTCCCAGCTCATATTCCGGCTCGCGAAGAGCTCCGAGGTCGTCGAGCGACTCGACCTCGAAGAGATCGCCGCCACCCAACTCGCCGGGCTGCGCCTGCCTTCGTCGTTTCCCGCGCTGGCTCAGTCGTCCAACAGTGGTGACGGCGCCTTGAAGGGCTTCTTCCTCGCCACTCGCAACGCCGGCTCGCACCTCACCCTCCATACGCCGCCTCTGCCCCCGGGCGCGGGAGTCTCCATCGAGCACCAGGAGGACTCCACGTACCGCATCACCATCGACCATTCAGACCAGCCGCTCCAAGCAACCTTCCAGGGCGACGTGAAGCTGCAGCCACTCGGCGTGCCGGCTGCCGCCCTGCATTTCGACAGTCCCGACGAGCTCGTATTGATCCCCCGGAACGGCATCGCGGCGGTCGACGTCAGCTTCGCGCGTTTCGCGCCCGACAGCTTCTCCCGCGAGATCGCTATCGACAAGCTCAGCCTGTTTCGAATCGTCGACCAGCAATCGACCGCGGTGACCGTGGTGCGGAAGGAGTCCACCCTGCTTGGCGGCGTCGTGCTCATCAAAGCAACCGGCCGGCGAATCCGGATTCCACAAGGCGAAGCGTTGCGTTTCAAAGCCATCGCGGGATCGCTCACCGATCTGCGCCTCACCGCCGGCGACATCCGTCTCGGCTTCCAGGGCCGGGTCTCGGGGCTCGAACGCGTCCCCTCGGGGCTTCCGCCCGAGCGGCTGATGCCCTCAGTCCTCGACCTGTGGATCGCCCGTCCGGCCCGCATCGCGGTGCAAACCGTCGCCGGCGCCCTGGCAATGGTGATCCTGCTCGTCACGGCGCTCGACGTTCGCCTGTCCAGGCGCCGGCTCCTTCCGGCGGCGGCAGGCTCTAACTCTTGACCTCTGGCAAAGGAGATCGAAAAATGTTTTTGAAACTCTCCCCGCTCCCCATCCTGCTGCTCTTCCTCGCCAGCGCCCTTCCGGCCTCGGCGCAGGTGGAAAAAGGCCACTACAAGCTCGGCCTCATCTCGAACGAGAAGAACAAGAACCATGAGAGCGACAAGGAAAGGCGCTATCGCGAGGACGTCCTCAATGCCGCCACCGATGCCTTCGTCGCCTCGCGCCGCTTCACCATGGTCGAGCGCAACCAGCTCGATTCCATCTTTACCGAGAAGAGTCTCCAGGAGTTCATCGGCGGCCAGGTCAACAACAAGCTGACCGACGTCCTCGGGCTCGACCTCGTGGGAGTCGTGGGCTTCACCGTCGACGTTTCAAAATCTCCGAAAGGAGAACCGGTCACGAAATGCATCATCGACGTGCGCCTGATCGACGTGAAATCAGCGTCGATCCTGGCGACCGTGACCAGCGATCGCCCCGATCTTTTCTTGCCAAACTCGACTCCCCGAGAGGCCGGGGAGCTCCTCTACAAAGGTATACGCGATACGTTTCCCCCGTTGGGCTACGTCGTCAGCGTCACCGGCAAGGAAGCCATCGTCGACCTCGGGAGTGAGACCGGGCTGAAAGACGGCGACACCCTCGAGATGGTGGCGGAGGGAGAACAGATCATCCATCCGGTCACCGGAAAAGTGCTGTCCGCTCCCATGAAAGTCATCGGCGAGCTCAAGGTGGTGACCGCGGCTGCCCAGATCTCCACTTGCAAGATCAAGTCGAAAGGAGAGGTTCGCCCTGCCAACCTCGTGCGCCTCAAGGGTGGAGTTTCCCTCTTCGAGAAAGTGTTCCAGAAAATTCCTTTCATCAAGCATAACTTGAAGGACAAAGCCGACGAGGTCCGCCATTGAGACGCCCGGAGAGGTTCCCCTTGCGCCCATTCGTTGTGATCGTTCTGCTGATCTCGATCTGCAGTCCGTCCAGGCCGGCTGGGGCGGAGTCCTTCTGCGACCCCAACATACCGCCGAGCAAGCCGGGCGCCACGACCTATCGAATGCGCGGTGACCGCTGCGAGGGAATCTTCGCCCAGCAGGTCAGCTCTCCTCACCTCGAGATTCGCTCTCTGGTTGGCTCATTCCCAACTTTCGACCCGAAAAAGGACTCGGAGTTGGTGCTGGTTTGGAAAGTGCCCCCCGGCAGCAAAGCCGACGTTCAGTTGCGAGCGTTCAGCTTCAAGCCCGGTACCTACTACCGCATGGATACCCGGGTGCACGCCGATCACAGCGCCTTTCACTGGCCCACCGACCTCCTCGATTCGGAAGGGCTCGGGCGAGCCGACCTCGGCCTCCTCGCCTGGACCGAGAGCAATGAGCCGGAGGGCACGAAGACGCAAGTCTACCTGCCGCTCAGCACCGGTACGGGCGCCGCGAAAACCAAGGACGGCTATACAGTCACGTTTCTCCCCTCCACCCGACTCTCCGAAGTCCACGTGAAGATCAGCCGGCTCGGCGGTCAAGGAGGTGCCCCGGCGGTCGTGCGCGACGACAAGCTGATCGACGACTACTACGCGCCCAGCGAACCGAAGGCCTTCCCCACGGGAAAGCTCGGCCCCGCAGGCTTCTATCGCGTCATCCTTACCGCTCTCCCCAAAACGGGGAATCCCATCGTGCAGGACTTCGAGCTCTACCACTCGGGCGACTGAAGGAGAGAAAGGCATGGAGATATCACGCTCAATATGTGTCCTGTTGATCGGACTGCTCTTCCTGTGCACGATTCCCGCGCTGGCTGCGGCGGAGCGCGCCGACCTCTACCAGCACCAGGAGCGACCTGAGCTCCTGGTAGCACGAATTACCGCGGAAAACAGCGACGGCGCCGGCATCCTGTTCCACGTCGATAATCAATATGTTTACGGCATCACGGCCAAGCACGTCGTCTTCCAGCATGGGAAGTTGATCGAGGGCCTCCACGCGGAGCTTCGCGCCTGGCCGGGCCGGCAACTTCCGATTCCGGTCGAGGGCATCAAGCTCCATTACCAGGAGGATCTTGCGGTTTTTCGGGCCGAGCTCGGCTCTCTGGGTCTCTCCCGCGCGAAAGTGCTTGAAGGGATCCCGCTCGACCAACTCGGCGCCTCCCTCAGCCTCGATCCAGGCAGTGAGCTGTTCAGTCTGGGACACTCCCCGGACAACGCCTGGATCGCGCCCAAGCAACCGGTCCATTTCGCCAAAAAGGCCGACCCCAACGCTTTCCTCTTCGAGCTCGCCTGTCCGCGGGGCCATTCGGGAGGCGCCGTGTTCGACGGCCAGTGGCGCCTCGTGGGAATGATGATCGACTCTGAGCCGCCTTTCTGCCGTGCCCTGCGCATCGAGCCGATCCTCAAGATCATCCAAGGCTGGAAGCTTGAAATCAGTCTTCGCCAAGCGCCAGCCGCGAAGGGCGACAAGGCGGCGTCGCGCCAGACCAACGTGGCGGTGATCGGCTTCGACAATCGAAGCACCAAGAACCTCGCGAACCTGGGCAACGTCGCCCAGGACATCACCACGTCCTATCTGGTCACCCTGCCCGGCGTCGTTCTGGTCACCCGCGACCGGCTGGATTCGGTGCGCAAGGAGATCAAGCTTCCGGACAGCGTTCAAACCGGGACCGGGATCACCAATGTCGGGCACCTGCTGCAAGCGGACGCCCTCGTCACCGGCTCCATCGTGCGCTATGACGTCGAGCGCCGCGCCTGGAAGGGATTCGATACCAGCGCGCTTCAGGACGTTTTCCGCATGGCCCTCACCCTGCAAATTCTCGACGTGAAAACCGGCCGCGTGCAGTTCTCGAAAAACTTCGAGGTGGAGCGCACCATGCAATATCCCAAGGCCGACTCGGCTCCCTCCCAGCCGATCGACCTCACCAGCGAGCTCCTCGGAGCCCTTCTCGAAAAGGCACAGCCAGATATTCGCAGCGCCCTGGCCCAGGTCGTGGGGGGGCTCGGTGCAGCCGGCCAGTTCATCGACGTCCCCGTCAGCTCGACGCCTGCCGGAGCCGATGTGATCGTGGGCGGCATCTATATGGGAAAAACCCCAATGAAGCTCCAACTCGCCCTCGACATCCACGAGATCCGGGTCGTCCTGGCTGGATACGAGCCCTGGAACCGCCGCTTTAGAGCCGAACCTGGGAAAGGCATCGAGGCGACCCTGGTTCCGAACCAACACTGAAGCTTTTCCACACCACACCGGGAGGGGAATGAGTCAAAGCATTTCTTCTGACTCACCTCTCCCGGTGTGGAGAGTGGGAAGGCGTGGGAGACGAGGGCCTGGGTGGTGAGGGTCCGCCATAATACTCCCGGATTGCCTGCTCCGCCTTCCGCCCCTGAAACCGAAAATCAGCCTCGCCCCGGCCCTCGGAGCCCGGCGCGCTGAACGCTTTCCAGATGAAGGTGCCGGCGAGCCACTTGGGCTTGCCGAGGCCGGCGAAGAGAGCCCGATAGGCCAGGGCTTGATCGTCTTGCGAGGTCTCCCCGCCCTCGGTGTGCGGAGCCAGCCAGGCGCCGCGATGGGCGGCGAAGCCGACCTCGGTGAGCAGCACTTTCCTGTCAAGGCGGCGCGAAGCGTCGGCGAGATGCTTCGCAATCTCCCGAGCGCCGCGTTCGAGCTCCGCCCGTGAGGCCTGGGGAGATGCCGACAAGGGATAGTAGGAATCGATGCCGATCAAGTCGAGCGCGTCCCAGAAATGCACGCCTTCGAGGTCGCCGTACCAATTTCCCGAGTAGGTCACGATGCCGGGATACAAAAGGCGCACGGCGGCGATGAGATCCCGCCACTCCGCCTCCCGCTTCACCGTCTTCGACAGCTCACAGCCGACGCTGAACAGGTCCGCCCCGGCCCATCGGGCGAGGAACGCGTGATGGAGAACGTAGCGCCGGTAGCCTTGCCACCAGCGCGCCCAGTCCTCCTCGGTCTTCATCTCGACATCCCCCGGCCATCCACCGTGGGAGACCCAGAGATGCGGCTTATAAAGGACATGAAATCCTCGCGCCCGGGCCAAGCGCGTGGCGTGGATGAGCCCCACGTCCGTCTCGCTACCCGGGCCGTGGTTCATAAAGGCGATCTCCGGCCGGTCCGGCGCCCGTTGAAACGCGAACGGCATCAGCGACACGGCGTTGGCGCCGAGCGCCGCGAAGGCGTCGAGCTGTTTTCCCACCGTGGGAGCGTGGTAGCCCAGTTCCAGACGATTGAGCATGGCGAGGGAGACGCCGGCGAGGAAGGGAAGAGGATTGCTTAGCGTAGGGGCGGGTCTGGACGGTGGTCGGGGGCTCGACCCGCCCTGGAGGTTCGAGGCCGTCCCAGGCAGGGCGGGT
>DATIOS010000047.1:0-4479 GCA_035472915.1 Thermoanaerobaculia bacterium | reverse complement strand
GGCCACGGCGCGCACGTAGCCGAGAGCCTCGGCCTTGGGCAGCACGATGGGCTGCTCCCAGGGCGGCTGGTAGAGGGTCGCGACGCGCGTCTCGTTGAGGAAGAACTCCACGCGCTCGACGGCGCCGCCGTCCGGCGCCTGCGGCTCGGCCTTGGCCAGCAGGCTGGTGCTGTAGCGCTTTCCCTTCCGCGGCTCCACGAGGCGCACCTGGAAACGGTTGGGCGCCGAGTTGACCACCATCTCGTCGGAGGCCACTTCGCCGCCGCGGGCATCGTAGGCCTTGGCGACGAGGGTGCGGGGACGGGGGAGGTTCCCCAGATCGAGCTCGACGCTGTAGGGGGGCTTGCGCTTGGTGAGCACCGCCTTGCCGTCGAGAACGAAGGTCACCTTGTCGATGTCCTTGCCCGTGGTCAGGGTGTCGAAGCGCTGCATGCCGGCCTGCAGCTCGCCGAAGGGGCGGATCAGCTTCACCGTCGTGTCGCCATTGGCGATGGCGGCGTTGGCCTCGGCCAGCAGGCGGGCGCTGGACTCGTCGGCGTCCTCCGAGAGGGGGGCGGGTGCCGCCTTCTCCGACTCGGGAACCGAGATCTGGCGCTCCTCACGGAAGACCTTGTTCGAATTGAGATCCACCAGCTTCACCACCAAGAGGTAGTCGCCCGGGCGGAGATAGCGCTGGAAGATCACCGGCAACGAATCGGCTGGAGTGGGGGCGGCCGAGGCCGGGAAGTCGAACTTGTAGCGGAAGTTCTCGAACAGCTGGCCGTGCTGCAACACCTCGCCGTTGAGGATCATGTCGAACGTGTGGGTGCCGCCCAGGTTGGACTGCCCGGCGCCGGAAGCCTGCACGGTGATCACGCCTTCGACCGCCGTGCGCCCCTGCCACCGGCCAGGAAAGTCCAGCGCCAGCTTCGCCGGCAGGAGCTTGGCCTCGGGATCGATATCGGTGGAGTAGGAGCTGAAAGAGGTGACCCACTCCCCCTTCTGATCCTCGGGCTTGGACGTCAGCCGCGCCTCGAGGATGTCGTAGCCCATGCCCTGACTCAACACGTAGTTGATGCCGCCGGCAATCTGATCGCCGTTCCGACAACCGTTGGCGATCGCTGCCAGGCTGCGCTCTCCAGACGAGCCGGCGCCCTCGGAAAAGAGTGCGCCAAGGCCGTCGTTCGCGCTCCAAACGCGGAACGGTCCGGCGCCCCAGTGGCGGTAGAAGATGACGACGAACTCGGAGCGTATGCGCTCGGCGTGGGCGTAGAACCAGACCTCCACGGGCCAGATGACGTTGGAGCACTGGGATTCGACGCGGCCGTTGGGCGGCCCGTTGAGCAGCAGAATGCGAGAGCGCTCGTCGTCCAGGTTGCCGAACCACTC
This sequence comes from Thermoanaerobaculia bacterium, assembly GCA_035472915.1. Lineage (GTDB taxonomy): Bacteria > Acidobacteriota > Thermoanaerobaculia > Multivoradales > UBA5704 > DATARR01. The sequence goes on along the minus strand of DATIOS010000047.1, from coordinate 3,111 downwards.
CAGGGACTGCTCCACCTTGGCCTCCCAAGCCTCCTGGAAGGTATTGCGGCCGCCGACCTTGTAGGGATTGCGGGCTTCCCAGAAATGCTTGATGAAGGCGTCGCGCTGGTAGTCCTTGTCGAGCTCGAGGAAGGTCTTCGTCTCCTGCGGGCTGATCAGCAGGTCCACCACCTTCAGCCACTGCTTGTACTTCTCGGGCAGCTTCTGAATGGCCTCCTGCTGAGCCTTGCGCTCCGCGCGGGACATCTTCTCGGCCGATAGGGCCGCGCTGGGGAAAAGGGTGCAGAGGGAGACGAGAAGGAGGGGCAGGACGATCAGCAGCCGCAAGCGATGCATTCGTTTACCTTCCGATTTACCTTCCAAGAGAACCAGAGACAGGAGCCCCTGGACGAGCCCGAAGGATTCAACAACCGTGCCCGGCTGTTACCTTCCAGCGCCGGCGCCGGACACTCACCCTCGGTGAGTCCTTCTCGGTGACGGTGGCGTTCAAGGAGAAGGCGCTAACTTTACGTGTCTCAGAGTTTCCCCCGCCCAAGACCCTCACCCCTGCCCCTCTCCCGACCACCCCATCCCCCTCCCCGGGAGAGGGGTACCCCTGGGGCGTTCCTGCCTTGCTCCCTCTTCTCCCGGTGAGGGGGTGGAGGGGGTCGGGAGAAGAGGGCCGGGGTGATGAGGGTCTTGGGCGGGGGGCGTCCCCCGGCAGCAAACGTTTACCCCCAGCACCCCCTACCCTCTAAGGGTACAATGCCTGCGGGAAAATGCTCCCACGGATTCCTGCCATGCACCCGGTCTACCTCGATAACAACGCCACCACGCCTCTCCATCCAAAGGTACGCGAGGCCATGCTGCCGTGGATCGGCGAGCGGTATGGCAATCCCTCGTCGCTCCACCGCTTTGGCCAGGCGGCGCGCAACGCCGTCGAGGAAGCGCGCGAGAAGGTAGCGGCCCTGCTGGGCGTACGGCCGCCGGAGTTGGTGTTCACCGCCTCGGGAACGGAGGCCAACAACGCCGTCCTGTTCCATCGGGCGCGTTCGTCCGGTCCGGGGCATCTGGTGATTTCCGCCGTCGAGCACCCATCGATCCGCGAGGCGGCGGCGCGGTTGGAAAAAGAGGGGATGGAGGTGACGCGGGTGTCCCCTGCCGGGGACGGGGTGGTGCCCGCCGCGGAGGTCATCCGCGCTCTCCGGCCGGACACCCTCCTCGTCGCCTTGATGCTCGCCAACAACGAGCTGGGCACCCTCCAACCGGTCGCCGAGGTGGCCGCCGCGTGCCGGGAACGGGATATTCCAGTGCTTTGCGACGCCGTACAGGCGGTGGGCAAGATCCCCGTCGACGCTGCCGCCCTGGGGGTCGACTACCTGGTGCTCGGGGCTCACAAATTCTACGGCCCGCTGGGCGCCGCCGCACTCTGGGTGCGCAAGGGCGTCGAGCTCACCGGTTATCTGGTGGGCGGCAGCCAGGAGCGGCGCCGCCGCGCGAGCACGGAGAACGTGCCGGCGATCGTGGGCCTGGGCGAGGCCGCCGCCGTGGCGAAGGAGGAGATGGTCACGCGCCAAGCCCACCTCGGTGACCTGCGCGACCGCTTCGAGGCCGGGCTCGCCCGCCGCATGCCGGACGCGATCTTCCACTGCCAGGCCTCGCCCCGCCTGCCCAACACTTCGCACGTGGCCTTCCCTGGAGTCGAGGGCGAGTCGCTGCTCATTCGCCTCGACCTCGCCGGCTTCGCCGTGTCCACGGGCTCCGCCTGCTCCTCCGGCGCCGTCGAGCCCAGCAAAACGCTCCTCGCCATGGGCCTCTCTCCCGACGAAGCGCTCTCCTCGCTGCGCATCAGCTTCGGCCTGTTCAACACCGCGGCCGAGGTCGACGCCTTCCTGAACGCTCTCGATCGCGAGGTGGCCGCGTTGCGCCGGGTCTCGCCGGTGGCCCGGGCGGTCGCGTCGTGACCACGCCGATCCCTGTGATGCCCGCCCCCTCTCGCCGTCCCCGCGTCGCCGTGATCCTCGCGGCCGGCAAGGGGACTCGCATGAAGTCGGCGATCCCGAAGGTCCTGCACGAGGCCGCCGGACGCCCGCTGCTGGCCTGGGTGATCGACGCGGCCCGCACCATCGGGTGCGACCGCATCGTGATCGTCGTCGGCCAAGGCGCTGAGCAGGTGAAGGAGAAGATCCCGGGCAAAGATCTCGTCTGGGTGCTTCAGGCCGAGCAGCGAGGGACAGGCCACGCCTTGGCCCAGGCCGAGACGGCGGTCCAGGGAGACGCGACTCTGCTCGTCCTCTCCGGCGATGTCCCCCTGGTCCTGCCGATGACGCTCGAACGGCTCGCCGACGCCTCGGAGGAGGGGTGGGGTGCCCTGGCGGTCGCCGATCTTCCCGAGCCGGGCTCGCTCGGCCGGGTGATCGTGGATCCGGCGGGAGCCTTCCAGCGGATCGTCGAGGCTCGCGATGCGACTCCCGAGGAGATCGCCATTCACACCATCAACACCGGGCTCTACGCCTTGCCCGCGCCCGAGATCTTCCACTATCTGCGGCAGCTGAAAACCGACAACGCCCAGGGAGAGCTCTATCTGACCGATGCCGTCACCCAGGCGGCTGCCGACGGCCGGCCAGTGCGCCTGGTCGCCCTCTCCGAACCGTGGGAAGCGTTGGGCGTCAACGACCGAAGAGAGCTCGCTCGCGTCCACCGCCAATTGCTCGATCAGCACCTGGAGGTGCTGATGATGCTGGGGACCACCATCCTGGAGCCCGCGCGGACGGTCATCCAGTATGGCGTGAGCGTCGGAGAAGACACCGTGATCCACCCCGGGGTGTCCCTTCTGGGCCACACCATCGTGGGCCGCGAGTGCGTCATCCATCAGGGCGCCTGGCTGCGCGACACGAAGGTTGGCGACGGCGCGATCATCGAGCCCTACAGCATTCTGGACGGCGCCGAGGTGGGAGAAGGCTGCCGGGTGGGGCCCTTCGCCCGGCTGCGCCGGATCGAAGTTGAGGATGAGCAGTCTTGTTTCCACAAGGGATGAATGCGCTAAGAAGCAGGAAGCTTGCCGCGAGTCGCGCCGGAACTCGGCCTATTTCGGGAGGCTTTTCGTGTGGCTTACTTCCGCCACGCGCGCCG
>DATIOS010000046.1:0-11964 GCA_035472915.1 Thermoanaerobaculia bacterium | reverse complement strand
CGTGGCGATGGCTCGCCAGCTTCTGGTGGCCCTGTGGCGCTATCTTGAGACGGGAGTGCTGCCGGAGGGCGCGGTTCTGAAATCGAAGTAAGAGGTCGCCGGAGTGTCTAGAGATCGATCTGGCGGAGTTGAGCCCGGCCCTGGGCTGGGTCCCGAAGTGGACCGTTCCTCAGATGGGGCCGCTCCAACAGGCTTGCCTGACTTTCGCTCGTAGCGAATGAGGCATTGGGTGTCCGGCCATCGTGCCGGCACGGATAGAAGCTGGCGGGAGCCGCATCAGGCCCCCCAACTCGGCAAGCCCCGGATCGAGAAGACCGGTGAGAGATCCAGGTAGACGGGGGAGACGAAGGCAAAAGGAGCCGACAGAAAAAAGAAAAAACGAAGAAACCGATCTCAGAGCTTGACAACCGGGCCCTCATAGAAGCCCAGGGCCGAGGCCGAAGGCCGACTCCTGGGAAAAAGGGCACCTCATCCTTGCGGCCTGAAGGGCCGCGAGAACTTGTACGCCTTGTTTCGTCTCGCACGGACCGAGGCGCTGAGCGACGCCGTCGGCACCTCAAGAAGAGCTTGAACGACGGGTTTCCCAACCGTAGCCCTCCAACGCCTGGGCAATGGTCTCGCGGCCATTCAGGCCGCACCGCGTTGTCAATCTCTCCACCCAGGGCATCGGCCTTCGGCCTCAGAAGCCCTGGGCTCCGTTCTCCCGGCCCGTTGGGCCGGATGGGCCGGTAACTCGAAGGGAGGTCACTGAGGGTAACCCGAGACTGCAAGCTCGGGCGCTCAGGTCGCGATCAGGTCGTTCGAGACCACCTTCTCAGCCGCACTGGTCACGATTCGAATGAAACGCCCCGTCGCGCGCCCACGAAATTCGGACCGTCTGGTCCCGCCTCGGAGACGACCAGCCGTCCCTGGCCTGCGGTGGATCTCGTGGTCGGGCTGGGTCGTCTCTACGGGCACGGTGTCGCGGGACGGGCCCGGTTGGAGATACTTTGACTCGTCTACACAGGTGCGGCTAGACTCCTCCCATGGGCATGCCCGTCCCCAAGCTGCCGGCCGATTGGGAGCCGAGGCCCGATTCCGAAGAGGCCGATCCGTTCCGCTACGGATGGCGGCCGAAGTATGTCCGCCTGGTCGGGGGCAAGGTCGAAGAGCAGCGCATTCCACTGACCGCGGCGGATCTTCTCGATCCCCAGCTTGGAGACGTGACCTTGGTCCAGGGCGGCCCGCACGGAAAACTCTCGCGCCGCCTCGGCGGAGTCCTCGAGCTCTTCTTCGAGGACGACCCCGACGTCATGATCACCGGAGACATGAAGATCCTCTGGGGTATCCCGGGGCTCAAGAATCCGGCTCCGGACATCGCCGTCATCCGGGGAGCCGGGAACGAAGACGAGGTCCGCGAGGTCTTCGACGTGGTGAAGGAAGGGGTTCGCCCCTGCCTCATCATCGAGGTCGTCTCGCCGAAGTACGAGGAGATCCGGCGCAACGACTACGTGGAGAAGAAGGACATCTACGAGCGCGCCAGCGTCCCGGAGTATCTGATCGTCGAGCCGTTCCGGACCCGGGGATTCCCGATCCGCCAATGGACCGGCTACCGCTTGGGGCTCGACGGGCGCTACCAACGGATCGAACCCGACGCCGAGGGTCGCCTGCTTTCGGAAACGACTGGGCTTCTCTTCGGTATCGCCGAGGACGGTGGCTTTCAGGTGACCAACGCCCTGACTCGCGAGCCGCTATTGGATCTGAGCCAGCTTTCGTCGGCCCGAAAGGCCTCTGAGGAGCGCGCCGCTCAAGAGACCGAAGCCCGGAAGGCCGCCGAAGCGGAGATCGCCCGTCTGCGTGCCGAGTTGGATCGCCGCCAATAAGCCCGGGATTTCAATCCGGTTTCGCCCGTGGCAGGATACCTCCTCATCCTCCGAGGAGACCGCTCCATGTCACGAGGCTTCTGGATTCCTGCCGTCCTCGCTCTTGCCCTTCCGACCGCGGCCCAAGCTGCGGAACCGGCCAAGCCCGAAACCCCGCGTCACGTCGCCGTTCGCGCCGGCCGGCTTCTCGACGGCTCCGATACCGCCCCGATTCGCAATGCCGTCATCCTTATTGAAGGGGACCGGATCAAGGCCGTCGGGCCGGGTCTCGCTATTCCACCGGGGTATGAGGTGGTTGATCTCTCCCATTCAACCGTCCTCCCGGGTCTCATCGACTGCCACACGCACATCACCAGCCAGTCCGGCAACTACTATGAGGATCTCTTCCGCCGCAGCCCCATCGACGAGGCGGTGACGGCTCACGTCTATGCCCGGCGGACGCTGGAGGCGGGGTTCACGACGGTGCGCAACGTGGGCGCTCCCGAATTCATCGACGTGGCCCTGCGCGACGCCATCAACCGCGGCGACGTGGTGGGGCCTCGGATGCTTGTGGCAACCATGGCGGTGGGATCGACCGGCGGGCACAACGATCTGACGGGGTTCTCTCCCTACCTGCGATTCGAGGGCTTCTCCGGCATCGCCGACGGCGTGGACGAGATCCGCAAGCTCATCCGCACCGAGGTCAAGCGCGGGGCCGATCTCATCAAGGTGATGGCCACGGCCGGCGTGCTCTCCGAGGAGGGCTCGGTGGGCGCGCCGCAGTATTCGCAGGAGGAGATGAACGCCGTCGTCGAGGAGGCGGCGATGTGGGGCAAGAAGGTGGCGGCCCACGCCCACGGCGCCGAAGGAATCAAGCGCGCCGCCCGGGCCGGCGTCGCCTCGATCGAGCACGGCGGCATGATCGACGAGGAGGGCGTCCGCCTGCTCAAGGAGCGCGGCATCTACCTGGTGCCGGACATCTATACGGACGAGTACATCCTCCTCGAAGCCGATCATCTCGGCCTGCCGCAGAAGATGGTCGAAAAGGAGAAGGAGCTGCGCAAGAACCAGCTCGTCAACTGGCGGCGGGCCATCGACGCGGGCGTCAAGCTCGCCTTCGGCACCGACGCCGGCGTCTATCCCCACGGCCAGAACGCCAAGCAGTTCCACTCCCTCCTGGCTCTCGGTCTCACCCCCCAGCAGGTGATTCGCATGGCCACCGTCAACGCCGCCGACCTCCTCGGCTGGAGCGACCGCGTCGGCACCGTCGCGCCCGGCCGCTTCGCCGACCTCATCGCCGTCGACGGCGATCCGCTCGCCGACGTCACGGAGCTCGAGCGGGTGCGGTTCGTGATGAAGGGGGGCGTGGTGGTGAAGGGGATGGGAAAGAAATGAGCGAGCATCAACTTTCCAAACCCATTAGGCGTTAACTTTCCCCAGCGTTTCCCCCGCCCAAGACCCTCACCCCTGCCCCTCTCCCGACCACCCCATCCCCCGCCCCGGGAGAGGGGTACCGGCTGGGGCGGTCTGGCTGTTCTCCCTCTTCTCCCGGTGAGGGGGTGGAGGGGGTCGGGAGAAGAGGGCCGGGGTGATGAGGGTCTTGGGTGGGGCGAAGGTTCGGAATCTCAATCTTCCGCCCATGCTATACTTTTGAAGTTCCGCTAATTTTGGAGGGCCCCGCCATGGACAGCACCCCCGAATCCGATCCCACCCCGGTCATCAATCCGACCCCGATCTCCGAACCGACCAGCGGCGTCGTTCTGGCGCGCGGGCTGAAGATCGCGGGTGAAACGATGGTTCCGGGAGCCAGCCTGCTTCTGGATGGAGAGGTTGCAGACGGCGTGACCCATCTCGTCGTCGGGACGCTCGCCCGGATGGCGTTTGGTCCGCTGGGGCTGCTGGTGGTTGCGGCGGACTCCTATTCGAAGTCGGTCTCCGGCAAGAGTCTGCTCGAGCAGTTCCGCGGCGTGGTCCGCAACCTCGACGCCCCCTCTTGACAGCTCGTATACCCTTGAGTCCTCCGGTCCCGCTCTGGGAATCCGGAGGACGACGGAGGGTGCGATGCGCGAAGTTTGTTCCCACCTGGACCAGATCCAAGACGTGAAGCCCCACACGCGGGGGTGCGAAGAGTGCCTGAAGATCGGCGACACCTGGGTCCACCTGCGCCTGTGTCTCTCCTGCGGCAAGGTCGGCTGCTGCGACTCCTCGAAGAACAAGCACGCGACGAAGCACTTCCACGCTACCCAACATCCCCTCATCCAGTCGCTGGAACCGGGCGAGGATTGGCTCTGGTGCTACGTCGACGAGGTGATGATGGAGCCGGGTTGAGGCGCAACTGCTGAAGGAGGGAAGGTCACCGGAGCTTGCTCTCCCTTCCCTCCCCTGGTACATTTCATCGTCGCCCCCAGCCCCGACAGCCGAAACCCGCCCCGCTTATGAAGAAAGTATTTCTACAACTCCGCTCTGCCCTTGGTTCGCGCTATTTCCTCGCCTGCGCGCTGGCGGGAATCTACATGGCCGTGTTCCTCCTCACCCGCATCGTGTTGCTGGCCGTGCAACACGCGGTCTCGCGCAACGGCTTCTGGGGGGCGCTGGCCGCCTTGGGGGCGGGTGAGATTTTCGACGCCGTGGTCGCGTTGTGGATGGTGACGCCGCTCGTCCTCTACCTCTCGCTGCTGCCCGAGCGCTGGTTCAAGGGGCGGATTCAGCGGGCGGTGCTGTGGACCGGCCTGGCGGTGGCGACGTTCTCGGCCCTGTTCACGGCCGCCGTCGAGTACTACTTCTTCGAGGAGTTCAACAGCCGCTTCAACTTCGTGGCGGTGGACTATCTGGCCTACCCCACCGAGGTGGCGGACAACGTCTGGCAGAGCTATCACGTGGCCCTCGTGCTCACCTTGGTGGTGGGGCTCACGGGAACCGTCCTTCTGCTCCTCCGCCGGCCGGCGCGGAAGGCCTGGCAGGTTGCCACGCCTCCCCTGCGGCGTTTGGCGTTCGTCGTCGGTTTCGCGGTGGTCCTGGCCGGGGCGACGTGGACCGTCTCGCCGGCTCTCGCCAAGATCTCGGAAGATCGGGCGTTGAACGAGATTACGCTCAACGGCTACTACTCCTTCTTCATGGCGGTGCTGGGGAAGGACGCGCCGTACGAGGGCCTCTACGCCACCCGGCCGCAGCCGGCGGTGATGGCGCGGCTGCAGCGGCTCCTCGGCATGGAGAAGGCGGTGGTTCCGGCGTCCTTTACCGCCGGCTCGACGCTGCGCAAGATCGATAATCCGGGCCCCTCCCGCCGGCTCAACGTCGTGGTGGTGCTGGAGGAGAGCCTCGGCTCGGAGCTGGTGGGCACGCTCCATCCACGGCCGGAGAGCCTGACGCCGAGCTTCGACGCCATGACCGCCGAGGGGACGCTCCTCACCCACGCCTTCTCAACCGGCAACCGCACGGTGCGGGCCATCGAGGCCACCACCTCGTCCCTGCCGCCGCTGCCGGGCGAGTCGATCGTGCGGCGGGACAACTCGGTGGGGCTCTTCACGCTGCCGTCGCTGCTCGCCAGCCAGGGCTATCAGACGATGTTCGTCTACGGCGGCCGGGCGCTCTTCGACGGCATGGGAACCTACCTTCGCCACAACGGCGTGAACCGGCTGGTCGATCAGAGCTCGTATCCGGCGGGAACGTTCACGACCGCCTGGGGAGTCTGCGACGAGGCGATCTTCACCAAGGCCCTGCAGGTGATGGACGAGGTCCATGCCCAGGGAAAACCCTTCTACTCCCTGGTGCTCAGCGTCTCCAATCACCGGCCGTTCACCTTCCCGCAGGATCACATCAAGGCCGAGGGACGCTTCCATCGCCGGGAGAACGTGGTGCGCTATGCCGACTGGTCGCTCGGCCAGTTCATGGCGCAGGCGAAGTCGCATGCCTTCTACCGCGACACCCTCTTCGTCCTTATGGGCGATCACGGCGCCCGGGTCTACGGCGCGTCGGAGATTCCGCTGCCGAGCTACGAGGTTCCGATCCTCTTTATCGGTCCCGGAGTCCCTGCGGGCACCCGGCTTGAAACCCTGGCCTCGTCGCTCGACGTGCCCCCCACCATCCTCGGCATCCTGGGTCTGGATTACGACTCGAAGTTCTTCGGTCACGACGTCTTGCGTGCGCCTCCCGAGCAGGGGCGGGCGCTGATGACCCACGGCAGCGAGATCGCCCTCATGCGGGGCAGCCGCATGGCCGTGCTGGGTCTGAAAGAATCGGCGACCCTCTACGAGGTCGACGCGGCCAAGGACGAGATCGCGAAGGCGAAGTCCGTGGACCCATCCGGTCAGGAGCTGATCGAGGACGCCATCGCCTACTACAACGCCGCCGACCGTCTCTACCGCAGCGGCGCCTTCGGCTTCATGCCTTCGCCGGTGCGTCAGGCAGGTCCGTCGACGGAGTAAGCGGTCGATCCGTCGCCGCAGAGCGGCAAGGGTCGCCTCGACAGAGCGCGGGTACGGTGTTCCGGAGGAAAGGCGATCCGAAGGTCCACCTCCGCCCGGGCATAAATGCCGGGGCTATTGAGCTGCGCCCCCTGAAGGGGACTTTGAAGCCGGATTCATCCGGCGCCGTTAAATAGCCCCGGCATTTATGCCCGGGCGGAGGTGCTGTCGCGACAGAGCTTACAAAACCCCTCACAACCCTTGCTCAGTGCCCGGGCACCCCACTCACCGTCCGCGCGGTCAATCCCTTCCGTCCCGGCAGCTCGACGTCGATCTTGCTCCAGGCCGCGGGCGGCGCGGACTCTTTGGGATAGAAGGCCACGGTGTATTGGCTGCGCAGCTCGGAGAGGATCTGGGCGTAGACGTCCGAAAGATCCTGCTCGGGCTCGATGAAATAAACCTGGCCGCCGCCGGCGTCGGCGAGGCGCTTGAACTTCACCGAGGTGGGCTCGGTGAGGAAGCCGCCGTCCTCTCCCCGGCCGGCCCGCGGATTGGCGACAATTAGATAGATGGGGATGCCGCTCTCGCGGGCAGTCCTCAGGCACTCGCCGTAGGAGAGGCGCTCGCGCTCGCTCTGATCGATGCCGTCCGTGTAGAGCACCAGGGCCTTGCGGCCGGTGATTCCCCGCAGCTGCACCAGCGAGTAACTGATCGCCTCCCAAAGCGCGGTGCCGCCATCGGGCGTAAGAGCGGAAAGCGACGCCGAGACCGCGGAAAGGTCGCGGGTGACCGGCCGGATGAGCTTCGAGGTGTCGTCGAAGGCGATGAGCATGGCCCGGTCGCGGTTGGAGAGGCCGGTGTCGAGGAGGGAGGCGACGGCTTTTCGCACGTCAGGGAGTTTCAAGAACATGCTCGCCGAGGAATCGATGGCGAGGGCTAGGGTGAGGGGGAGCTCGCCGGCGTTCTCGAAGGCCGCGATCTCCTGCGGCTCGCCGTTCTGGCGCACCCGGAAGGCCTCCTTCGGCAGCCCGGGAACGGGCTTGCCGTTGGTGTCGGTCACCACCACGGCCAGCTGGATGAGGCGGACGACGATGCGGTCGCCGAGGTCCGAGGTGTTGAGGGCCATGGCGTCTTCGGCCGTGGAGCCGTCGTCGAGTCGGGCGGAGACCTTCAGATACCCGACCGGCCTTTCCTTGGGGATCGTCACCCGGTGGCGGAAGGGCGGCCCGTAGACGGTGCCGGCGAGCTCGTCGTTCCAGAAAAACTCCAGCTTTGCCAGCCGCTTGCCGGCCGGCGCGCGTATTTCCGCCTCCACTTCCACGGCACCCACTCCACGGCGGCCCGCCGGCTCCACGATGCGGACTTCGAAGGCCTCGGTCGGATCGTTGAGGCGCACCGAGTCCCGGGCAACCTCCTTGCCGGCGGCGTCGTAGGCGATGCCCTGTACGATCTGCGGCCGGACGCGGCGGCCCAGGTCCACCTCGACCTCACAGGGGACGGTGGAACAGCTCGTGGCGGTTCGATCGCCGAGTCGGAGGTCGAGCCGCGCGATCCCCTTGCCGTCGCCGTTGACCCGCAGACGCACCTTGTTGCTGAGGGAGCTCCCGGCGGGCGGCACCAGGCGGATTCCGGGACGGCTGACGGTGAGCGCCGCGGGCTCGGGCGGAGGGGCGCCGAGGTTCACCACCTGACCTCCCCAGGGTCCGCCGGCCACCGGCTCCACGACCACGCCCACGGCGTCCGCTCCCTCGGGAACGGAGACCGCCATGCGGTAGACGTTGGGCTCGGTACCGGCCACATCGGCGGCGGTCAGGATGTGGTGGGTGGCGCCGTGGCCAGCCGGTCCGGCCACGGTCACCCGCAAGGGGCCTGGCGGTGGCTCGGGGGATTCGAGGCGCAGGTCCAGCGTCCCTCGTCCGCCTTCGACGGACTGGATGCGGGCGGAGATCTCCAAACCGATGCCGTCCTCTTCGCCATCCAGGAGGCGGCCGGCGCGGGAGGCCGCGATGGCCTCGGGCACTCCCTCCACGTCCCAGCGGCGAGTTTTCACCGAGAGGTCGGAGCGCGAGGTACGGACTTCCACGGCGTGGGGCCGGCCGTCCACCTCCCGGATCGCCTGGTAGTGCAGAAGGAAACGGGAGCGCAGGTGCGCCAGAGCCGCCGAGAGGGACCCCGGCCCGACGACGAGCTCGCCGCCTGTCGCCTCGGCCATCCACTTCAGCGGCTGTTGGGGCGCCAGTAGCTCCGGCGTGGGCGGCGGCTGGTCCTTGGCCGCCTCGTCGGGCTTCTTGCGGCCGAGGATGATCTTGCCACCCAACGGCACCTGCGCGGTGGGATTCGGTTTGATGCGCCTCAGGTCCGGCAGGCTCGAATCGCCCATGGGCAGGGGAAAGACGGTCCAGCCCAGGGAAGCCGCGGTGCGCGCCGCTTCCAAGCCGGTCTTCTCCAGCGCTCCCTCGCCGGTGGGAGCCGACGTGGCGGCCTCGCCGGAGGGCGTCGAGTCCGGGCGGTAGAACTTCTCCGGATCGACGTCGAAGCCGTCCGTCACCAGCAGCAGCGCCCGGGGTCCGCTGCCCTCCTGCGCCAGGAGCCACTCGGCAAGGGCGTCCTGCTGGCGGCGCACCAGCCGCTCCTCTTCGTCCAGCGCCTCGCCGATCCGATCCGCCGGCGGTCCTTCTTCCTTCTTCTGGTCACGGAACCGCTGGCGCAGGATGCGGACGTCGTCCCGGCCGTCGCCCGCCAGCCAGAGCTTGGAGAGCGCCTCGTCAATGGCGCGGACGTCCTGGGTCGCCGAGAGCGCCACCCGGGGGACGGGCTCAGCCACGACCACTTCGACCGGACCGAGCGCCGCGAGAATCGCCGCCCGCTCGGCCAGCGAGCCGGCCGCGGTCCTCAGGGTGCGCGAGCCGGTGAGCACCCGGTCCACGTAGACGACGATCCGCCACGGCTTGGTCAGCGGCGCCAACTCCGTCACGGGTCGGGTCTGGTCGCCGTCCACCACCGTGAGGTCACCGGGCTGCAGCGTGCGCGGCACCTCTCCCTTGGCGTCAAGGGCCTGGAGGGACAGCTCGATGGGGACCATGGCCGGGCTTGAGGCCACGGGAGCAGGCGCAACGTTCTGGGTGGTAACGGGCGCCTGGAATGCGAGGAGGAGGGTGGGAGCGAGGAGTGCGAGCTTGGAAGTCACCCGCCTATTCTACGCCCCGGGGCCAGTCTCCGATCTCGTCCCGCAGGCCGAGCGTCGTGATCAGGCGGTGGAGATGGTTGGGATGGAGCCCCAGCCGCTCGGCGGCCCGGGTAATCGTGCCGCCGCTCTCGTGGACCGCTTCGACGATCAGCCGGCGCTTGAGGTCGTTCAGGGCGTCGTGGAAGCGAGGTGCGAGGGCGTCCGCGGCGGGAGCGGCTTCGAGCAGGGTCTCGGGGAGGTCCTCGGGACGGATCGTATCGTCCTGCCCGAGGACGACGGCGCGCTCGATGGCGTTGCCCAGCTCGCGGACGTTGCCCGGCCAGTCATAGCGGACGAGGAGTGCCCGCGCCTCGGGGGAGATCCCCACCTCGCGGCCCCGGATCTCCCTTCCATGACGGGCGGCGAAGTGGCTGGCCAGCAGCGGCACGTCCTCCCGGCGCTCGCGCAGGGGCGGCATGGTGATCGACACCACGTTCAGCCGGTAGTAGAGGTCGGCCCGGAAGGTGCCGGCCGCGATCGCTTTCGCGAGGTCGCGATTGGTGGCGGCGATCACCCGCACGTCCACCTGGATCGGCCGTGTGCTCCCCACCCGCTCGAAGGTGCGCTCCTGGAGCACGCGCAGGAGCTTCGCCTGGAGGGGCGGCGGCATCTCCCCCATCTCGTCGAGGAACAGCGTGCCGCCCTGGGCGACCTCGAGCTTGCCCGTCTTGCGCTCGACGGCGCCGGTGAAGGCTCCCCGCTCGTGACCGAAGAGCTCGCTTTCCAGGAGAGTCGCGGAGAGAGTGGCGCAGTTGATGGCCACGAACGGCTTGCCCGCCCGGCGGCTGGCGCCGTGCAGGGCCCGGGCGGCAAGCTCCTTGCCCGTGCCGCTCTCGCCCAGAATGAGCACGGTCGACGGGGTCGGCGCCGCCCGCGTGATCACGCCGTAGACCCGCTTCATGGCCGGGGTCTCCCCCACCAGGCCGAAGCCCAGCTCGGCGGCCTGGAGGCGCAGGTTCTCCCGCTCCAGCCGCTCGCCGCGCAAGGCGGCCACGAGCGGTCCGGAAGCCAGGGAGGCCGCCGCCGCCAGCCACTGGAGGTGCTCCTCGCCGAGACGGGCGCCGGGCAGGCTGGTGTCGGCATAGAGGACACCGAGAGCCGGCGATCCCGGCAGCGGCACACAGGCGAGCGAGCGGATCCCCGCCGAGTCGACGCTCCCGGAGGCGTCGTCGCCGCGAGAGCGGTCGATCAGCAGAGCCTGCCGGTCCCGCAAGGCACGCTCCACGATCGTCCGGCTGACGGGAAAGGCGCGGTCCCCGGCCGGCGAGAGGTAGACCGGAGGAAGATCCTCACCCTCTTCGTCCGCCGGCAGGAGCGCCGCTCGTTCCGCCGGCACGGCCGCCAGCACGCGATCGAGGAGAGATTGCGCCAGCGCCGCCGACCCCGCGGGCGGAGCGGCGGCGATCTCCAGCAGTCCGGCGAGCGCCGCCGGCAGCCGGTCCTTCTTCAAATAGATGGAGTCGGTGATGGCGAGCCGGATCTCGGTCTCCCCCGCGAGGCCGGAATCCTCCACCTCACCGCCCGCCGGCCCACTGTCCTCACCCTTGTTGGTTCCAAGCGACACCAGAAAGGTGGATTCCCCGATCACGAGGAAGTCGCCATGGGCAAGGTCCCGCTCGCGCACGGGCAGGCCGTTGACGAAGGTGCCGCGGCGGCTCTCCAGGTCGGCGGCGCGCCAGCCCCCGTCCGTCCGCCGTAGGACGCAGTGGTGGCGGGAGACGGACGGATCCGTCAGCCGCAGGTCGTTCGAGGGGTGGCGGCCGAGGGCGACCTCATCGCCGCGCAGCTCGAACGTCTGCCCCTGGAGAGGACCGGTGAGGGCGACGAGAGAGGGGGGCAAGGAGCGGGCGCCTGTCTAGCGAGTCCGCGTGTACTCTAGCGCATCGGCTAGATCCCGGACATCCCGGAGCCCGCCGCTTCAAGGGCGAACCAGCCTGGTACGGTCCATGCTCTAGCGAGCAGCGAGCGCACCGCAAACCTTCAAACCATCGCCGGATGCGGGCCAGGTGCCCGGTCCGGCGCAGGAGACCGCCATGTCCGAAAATCGGCCCGTCGGCCCCGTCACCCACCTGATTCCCGTCAGGTTCGACGTCGCGAACGTCACCGTCACCCTCGAAGACTCCAATACCATCCTCAAGCCGGGCGATCGGGTGGTCTGGGAGCTCTTCGGCCTCCCCGCCGGCTGGTCCCCCTGGATCGAATTCCGCTCCGAAGCGGCCGGCGGTTCCTTCCTCGGCCCGTTCGCCGGTCTGACCCAGACCTCCGCCTCGCTCTGGGGCACCTGCCGGGAGGAACCCGATCTCGAGGGGACGAGCTTCTCCTACCGCATCTCGGTCCAGAAGGGGATCGGATTGGGGTGGGAGAACGGGATGACGATGGTCAACAGCAGCGCCGGCACCCTGGAGATCCGCTCGGGCGATCTCGGGAGAGTGCACCTGTTCACGGTGACGCCGAGCGCGGAGGAGCCCCGGGCGCTCAGCGTCTCGCCGAACGC
>DATIOS010000045.1:0-9309 GCA_035472915.1 Thermoanaerobaculia bacterium | reverse complement strand
CGGCAGCTTCGGGGCTTCCCCCTGGTGCTCGACCTCCCGGCCGACCGCTCCCGGCCGCTGGAGCAGACGGGCCGCGGCGGGCGCTGGCCCGTCGCTTTCAACTCGGCGCGCACGGAAGCCCTGAGGAGCCTCTCGCGCCGCGAAGGGATCAGCCGCTTCATGCTCCTGACCGCTCTGGCGGCGACGTTGTTCCACCGCCTCTCGGGCCAGGACCGGCTGATCACCGGCACCCTCAACGCCAATCGCGGCCGGCCCGAAGTGGAGCCCCTGCTGGGCTTCTTCATCACCCAGCTTCCGCTTGCGATCGACCTGTCGGGGGATCCCACTTTCCGCGAGCTCCTGGCCCGCGTGCGAGCCATGGCGCTGGGCGCCTTCACCCACCAGCACCTGCCGTTCGGCAAGCTGGTGGAGGCCCTGCAGCCGGAGCGCGACGCCAGCCGTCCGCCGGTGGTCCAGGCTCTCATCCAGCTCCTCGACGCCCAGCCTGGCGCCACTGCCGGCCTGGGCAGCCTCGAGATCGAGGCGCTCGACGTATTCGACGGCAATGCCCGCTACGACCTCATGCTGGGGCTCTTCGAACACACCGACTCGATGGCCGGCTGGCTGGAGTACAACGCCGACGTCTTCGATCCCGCAACCATGGCGCGCATGGAGGAGCTGCTGGGCGCCCTGCTGGACGCCGCCATAGCGGAACCTGGCAAGCGCCTCTCGGCACTACCGGCGTTCACCGCCGCCTGCCGTCACCAGGTGCTGGTGGAGTGGAATGACACGGCCTTCCCTGGCGAGCCACCGGGAGTGATCGATCTGTTCGCCGCCCAGGCCACCCTCACCCCCACGGCAACGGCCTGGAAAGGTGAGAGCGAAGAGACATCCTGGAGCCTCACCTTCGCCGAGTTGGACGTCCGCTCGAATCAGCTTGCCCGCCACCTGCGCAGCCTGGGGATCGGAACCGAGAGCCTGGTGGGGATCTACCTCGAACGTACGGCCGAGCTGCCCGTCGCCATCCTGGGAGTGCTCAAGTCCGGCGCCGCCTACCTGCCGCTCGATCTCAGCCTCCCGGCCGAGCGCCGCGACTTCATGCTGGCGGACGCCGGCGCCGCGGCCATTCTCACTCAAGAGAGCCTGCTGAGCTCGCTCCCGGACTCAGGCATGCCCCGCCTCTGCCTTGCGTCCCTGCTGTCCCTCCCGTCCCTCCCGTCTCTTTTTTCCCCCTTACCACCCGAGAGCCGCGCCTACGTCATCTACACCTCAGGCTCGACCGGCCTCCCAAAGGGCGTGGAGATCTCTCACCGGGCACTGGCCAACTTCCTGCGGACGATGCGCGGCCTCTTTGCCCTCGGCCCGGGCGACACCTTGCCGGCCCTCACCACCATCGCCTTCGACATCGCGGTTGCCGAGATGTTCCTTCCCATGCTGGCGGGCGGCACGACGTCGTTGCTGTCCGCCGCGACGGCGCGCGACGGCGTGCTTCTCGGCCAAGCTCTGGATGCCCTGCGCCCAGCTCCTTCCGTTATCCAAGCAACGCCGGCCACCTGGCGCATGCTGCTGGAAGCCGGCTGGCCGGGCAGTCCCGAGTCGCTTCTGGTCTCGACCGCCGAGCCCTTGAGCCGCAACCTCGCGGACCACCTCCTGCCATTGGGCCGCGGGCTGTGGAATCTCTACGGCCCCACCGAAACGACGGTGTGGTCCACCGCCTGGCGGGTGGCGCCGGAGGGACCCATCTCGATCGGCCGGTCGCTCGCCGAAACCCGTCTCTTCCTGCTCGACCGCAGCCTCGCGCCCGTTCCCCTGGGCGCCAAGGGAGAGCTGTGCATCGGCGGCCTGGGAGTGGCCCGCGGCTACCTGGGCCGGCCGGAGCTGACCGCCGAGCGCTTCATCCCCGACGCCTTCTCTGATTCGCCAGGAGACCGGCTCTATCGCACCGGCGACCTGGTTCGGCTAAGACCGGACGGCCTCGTGGACTCCCTGGGCCGAGCGGATCACCAGGTGAAGCTGCGGGGTTTTCGCATCGAGCTGGGGGAGATCGAGGCCGCCCTGCGGCGCCACCCAGCCGTCTCCGAAGCCGTGGTCCTGCTGCGCGAGGACCGGCCGGGCGATCCTCGCCTCGCCGCCTACCTCGGACTCGTCCCGGAGGCGGAAGCGCCAACTCCAGGCCAACTAAGGCAGGAGCTTGCCGAGCGCCTCCCGGACTATATGGTTCCCTCCGCCTTTGTTGTCCTTCCTTCTCTGCCGCTCAATGCCAACGGCAAGGTGGACCGCAAGGCGCTGGCGGAGATCCGCGCCGAAGGCGCCGCGGGCGGGCCCCGGGTCCGACCTCGCACGCCGGTCGAGGAGCTGCTGGCCGCCCTCTGGAGCGAGGTGCTGGAGGTTGAGGAGGTCGGCGCCTTCGACGACTTCTTCGACCTCGGCGGCCACTCCCTGCTCGCCACCCAACTGGTGATGCGAATGCGGGACGTTTTTGGTGTCGAGCTGCCGCTGCGAGCCATCTTCCAGGCTCCGACCCTGGCGGCGCAGGCCGAGCGGGTGGAGCAGGCCCGGGGCGGCAAGGAGTCCCGCCGCGCCCAGAATGTCTGCCACGTCGCCCGCGCGCCGCGGGACCGCGATCTTCCCCTCTCCTTCGCCCAGGAGCGCCTCTGGTTCCTCGACCAGCTGACGCCGGGAAGCCCGGTCTACAACGTGCCCGTGGCCTTCGCCTTGCGCGGCCCCCTCAACCTGCCGGCCCTGGAGCACGCCTTCGCCCAGGTGGTGCGCCGTCACGAGGTGCTGCGCACGTCGTTTCCCTCTCACGGTATCCAACCGGTTCAGGAGATCGCGCCCCCTTCCGGCTGGACGCTGCCGATGGAGGATCCCAACGACTGGCACGCCGCGGCGGCGGCGGAGGCATTGCGGCCATTCGACCTCGCCGCCGGTCCCATTCTGCGCACCCGGCTGCTGCGGCTGGCGCCCGAGGAGCACGTCCTCCTCCTCACCGTCCACCACATCGCCGCCGACCTCTGGGGAGTGGCGGTGCTGATTCGCGAGGTGGCTGAGATCTACTCCGGAAAGGAGCTGCCGGAGCTGCCCGTGCAATACGCCGACTTCGCCGTCTGGCAGCGCGAGTGGTTGTCAGGCGAGGAGCTGGAGCGCCAGCTCGCCTTCTGGCGGCGGGAGCTGGCGGGCGCGCCGCCGGCCCTGGAGCTACCCACCGACCGGCCGCGCCCGCCGATCGAAAGCTTCCACGGCGCCAGTTTCCCCGTGACCTTGGGCGTCGAACTGAGCCAAGGCCTGCGGGCTCTCAGCCGGTCCCGCGGCGTCACGCCCTTCATGACCATGACCGCCGCCCTCGCTGCCCTCCTCTCGCGCTGGACGGGCCAGGACGACATCGTCGTGGGCTCGCCCATCGCCAACCGGCAGGCGCCGGAGCTGGCGGGGTTGATCGGCATGTTCGTCAACACCCTGGCGCTGCGCGTCCGGCTCGGCCGCGCCTCGACCTTCGACGCGCTTCTCGCCCAGGTACGGCGAACCGCGCTCGAAGCGTTCGAGCACCAGGATCTCCCCTTTGAGCGCCTGGTGGAGGAGCTGAAGATCGGTCGCGATCTCTCCCGGCACCCGCTGTTCCAGGCTGTCCTCGCCTTCCAGAACGTGCGGCTGGGAAGACCGGAGGACCTGGAGATACCGGGCCTCGTCCTGGAGCCGCTCGGCCAGGAGAGCGCCACCACCAAGTTCGATCTCACCTTCACTCTGTTCGAGGGCGAGGACGGGCTCGCCGGCCAGCTGGAGTTCGCCACCGATCTATTTGACAGGGCGACGATCGAGCGCCTTTTGGGACACCTGCGGAACCTCCTGGCGGGGATCGCGGCGGCGCCCGGCTCTCTCCTCGAAGAGCTTCCCTTGCTTGGGGAGGAGGAACGCCGGCAGCTTCTGGCGTGGAGCGGCGCGGCCCTGACTCACCGCCGGGAAGCCACGATCCACGGCCTTTTCGCCGAGCAGGCGGCGCGGACGCCGGACGCCGTGGCGGTAGTCCTGGGCGACGAGGAGTGGACCTATGGCGAGCTGGCGGCGCGCGCCGGCCGCGTCGCCTCGCATCTGCTCCGCCTGGGCGTGGCGCCGGAGACGCGCGTCGCCGTGGTGGGGGAGCGCTCGTTCGACCTCATCGCTGCCCTCCTCGGCATCCTTCAGGCTGGCTGCGCCTATCTGCCCCTGGACCCCGAGCATCCGCCGGAGCGCCAGGCTTTTATGCTGGCCGATGCCGGAGCGTCCCTGCTGCTGGATCTGGAGGGAGCTGAGGAGCCGTCGGTTCCGCGCCCGTCGCAATCTATCTCCCCCGACCAGCTCGCGTACGTGATGTACACGTCGGGCTCCACCGGCAATCCCAAGGGAGTCGCCGTCACCCACCGCAACGTCGTGCGGCTGATCCAGGACCAGAGCTTCGCCGACTTCGGACCGCGGGAGACCTTCCTCCAGTTGGCCCCTTTGGCGTTCGACGCCTCAACGCTGGAAATCTGGGTGCCGCTGCTCAATGGTGGCCGGCTCGTCCTGTTCCCCGGCCGACGCGCCTCTCTGGACGAGATCGGCGCGGCCATCGCCCGCCACGGCGTGACCTTGCTCTGGCTCACCGCCGGGCTGTTCCATCAACAGGTCGACGAGCGGCCGGAGGCCCTGCGGCCTCTGCGCCAGCTCCTGGCCGGCGGCGACGTGCTCGATCCCGCCCACGTGCGACGGGCCCTCGCCGCGCTGCCGGATCTGAGGCTCGTCAACGGCTATGGCCCCACGGAAAACACCACCTTCACGGCCTGCCACGCAATGTCGGCGTCGACTCCTCCTGCGGCGACGGTGCCCATTGGGCGTCCCGTTGCCGGCACCTCGGTTTACGTTCTCGGTGCGGACCTGAGTCCGGTTCCTGAAGGCGTTTGGGGCGAGCTGTTCGCGGGCGGCGATGGCGTCGCCCGCGGCTATCTCGGCCGGCCGGAGCTGACGGCCGAGCGCTTCGTTCCCGATCCCTTCGGACCTGAGCCTGGAGGCCGGCTCTACCGCTCGGGCGACCTCGTCCGCTGGCATGGTGGCGTTCTGGAGTTTCTCGGCCGGCGCGACGGTCAGGTGAAGATCCGGGGAAACCGGGTCGAGTTGGGGGAGATCGAAGCGGCGCTGACCGGCCATCCGGCGGTGCGCGAGGCAGTCGTCCTGCTGCGTGAGGAGCGGCTGGTGGCCTGGATTACTGCCACGCCAGATGGTTCGCCCGATCCGGCGGAGCTGCGCCGCCATCTCGCCGCCCGGCTTCCCGAGCCCATGATTCCGTCCGCCTTCGTGATCCTCGACCGCTTCCCCCTCACCGCCAACGGCAAGGTGGACCGCCGGGCCCTGCCAGCGCCGGAAGGACCAGAGCCAGCGGCAACTTTCGAAGCGCCCGCGACGCCGGTGGAGGAGTCGCTCACCGCGGCCTGCGCCGAGCTGCTCGGCCTTGAACGCGTCGGCGTGCGCGACAACTTCTTCGCCCTGGGCGGCCACTCGCTCCTCGCCACGCAGCTCGTGGCCCGCCTGCGTGAAAGACACGGTCTCGACGTACCGCTTCAGCGGGTCTTTGACGCCGCCGACTTTCGCGAGCTGGCCAATCGGATCGTGGAGCGGGCGGCGGACGACTCGGCACCGATTCCCCGCCTCGCCGTGCGTCCGGACCCCTTGCCGCTCTCTTTCGGGCAACAGCGGCTGTGGTTTCTCGACCGGCTCCGCCCCGGCGACCCGTCCTACAACGTTCCCGCCGTGCTGGAGATCACGGGAGCGCTGAGCCCCGCGGCCCTGCGGCAGGCTCTCGAAGAATTGGCGGCCCGCCACGAGGTGCTGCGGACGACCTTTGCGGACGTGGACGACCAGCCGGCTCAGGTCGTGGCGCCGCTCCTCGCCGTTCCCCTGCCGCTCGTCGACCTTGCCGCCCTGCCGCAGACCGCCCGCACCCCGGAGGCGGAGCGTCTCGTCCAAGAGGACGTGGTGCGTCCTTTCGACCTCACGGCCGGGCCGCTGCTGCGCGCGCTCCTCGTGAAGCAGGATCCGAGCCTTCATGTCCTCACCCTCAGCCTCCATCACATCGTCTGCGACGGCTGGTCGCTCGGCGTGCTCGTGCGGGAGATGGCGGCCCTCTACGAAAACGCGTCCTCCGGCACGCCGGCCTCCCTTCCTTCGTTGCCCATTCAGTACGCGGACTTCGCCGTCTGGCAGCGCCAGTGGCTTCAGGGCGATCGACTTGAGAAGCAGCTCGCCTTCTGGCGCGACGGTCTGGCGGGAATTGAGCCCCTGCGCCTGCCCACCGACCGGCCTCGGCCGACTCGCCGCGGCTCGGCCGGGGGTGTCCGTCCCGTCGTGGTCGAGACCGCCGACTCGGCGCGGCTCCAAGCCCTGGCTTTGCGGGAAAAGGCGACGCTTTTCATCGTTCTCCTCGCCGCCTGGGAGGCCCTCTTGGGCCGGCTCGCCGGCCAGGACGACCTCGCCGTCGGCACGCCGGTCGCCAACCGCAACCGCTCGGAGACGGCGGGGCTGATCGGCTTCTTCGTCAACACCCTCGTGCTGCGGGGCGATCTCTCAGGCGATCCCACCTTCCGCGAGCTGGTGGGCCGCCTGCGTGCCGTGGCCCTTGCCGCCTTCGCCCATCAGGATCTCCCCTTCGAGCGCCTCGTCGAGGAGCTGCGTCTGGAGCGCGATCCCAGCCGCACCCCACTGTTCCAAGCCCTCCTTGTCCTCCAAAACGCGCCGTCCTCCGCCCTGAACGCCGGAGATTTGGAGATCCGCGATCTCGCAGCCCCGACCGCGACCGCCAAGTTCGATCTCAGCCTGTCGCTGATCGAGCTGCCAGAAGGGCTCAAGGGCGCACTTGAGTTCAGCGCTGAGTTGTTCGACGGCGCTACCGCCGCCCGCTTTGCCCGCACCTTCGAAATCCTCCTCGCCGCGGCCCTCGCCAATCCGGAGCTGCGCCTCTCGGATCTACCCTTGGCCACCCAGGCCGAGCGGCACCAGCTCGTCGTGGAGTGGAATCCGGCAGGTGAGGGGTCGAGCCTCCGGGCGCCCCTTCACCGCCTCTTCGAGGCCCAGGTGGACCGCGCGCCGGACGCTCCGGCGGTTACGGCGGACGGCGAGACCCTCACCTACCGCGAGCTCGATGCTCGGGCGAACCGCCTCGCCCGGCATTTGCTGGCGTCCGGCGTCCGGCCTGGCGATCTCGTGGCCGTAAAGTTTGAGCGCTCGGCTGAGATGCTGGTGGCGGTCCTTGCGGTCCTCAAGACCGGCGGCGCCTACCTGCCGCTCGATCCCTCCTATCCGCCCGAGCGCCTGGCCTTCGCCCTGGAGGACAGCGGCGCCGGTCTTCTCCTCACTCGCGAGATGCTCGACGCCGAGGCGGAGATCATCTCCGCCCGCAGCTCGGACCGGCTGAGCGTTCCCGCTGACCCGGAGCTGCCGGCCTACGTCATCTATACCTCGGGCTCGACGGGCCAGCCCAAGGGCGTCGTCATCCCCCACGGCCACGTCACCCGGCTGTTCTCGGCCACCCAAGGTTGGTTCGGCTTCGGGCCGGACGACGTCTGGACGCTCTTTCACTCCCACGCCTTCGATTTCTCCGTCTGGGAGATCTGGGGCGCGCTCCTCCATGGCGGCCGGCTGGTCGTCGTTCCTCACTGGCAGGCCCGCTCGCCCGAGGCCTTCTACGCACTCCTGCGCGACGAGCGGGTGACGGTGCTCAACCAGACGCCGTCGGCCTTCCGGCAGCTCCTATGGGCCGAGGAGGCGGTGCTCGAAGGCGCACAACCCGACCTCGCCTTGCGCTACGTGATCTTCGGCGGCGAGGCCCTGGAGCCTTCGTCTCTCGGCCCCTGGTTCGATCGCCATGGCGACGAGAAGCCCCTACTGGTCAACATGTACGGCATTACCGAGACGACCGTCCACGTTACGTATCGACCCGTTCGGCGCGGCGACCTGGCGGCAGGCAGCGTCCTCGGCCTACCGATTCCTGATCTCGCGCTCTATGTGTTGGATCGAAGCCTCACGCCGCAGCCGATCGGCGTACCTGGCGAGATCGTGGTGGGCGGCGAGGGTGTCGCGAGAGGCTACCTCGGGCGGCCCGAGCTGACGGCGGAGCGCTTCGTCCCCGATCCGTGGGGAGCGGCACCCGGCTCGCGTCTCTATCGCTCGGGGGACCTCGCCCGCCGGCTGCCGGATGGCGATCTCGAGTACCTGGGCCGCATCGACCTCCAGGTGAAGATCCGCGGCTACCGTATCGAGCTCGGGGAGGTCGAGGCCGCCCTGGCTCGCCACCCTGCCGTGCGCGAGGCCGTGGTGGGAACGACGGCCGGCCCCGGCGGCGAGACCCGGCTGGTGGCGTGGATTACGGTCGATTCGCCTGTCCCGGATGGCGCCCCGTCCCTCGCTGAGCTGCGCGCCTTCCTCGCCGCCATCCTGCCCGAGCCCATGCTCCCCTCGGCCCTGGTCGTCCTCGACCGCTTCCCGCTCACCCGCAACGGCAAGCTGGACCGCGCATCTCTCCCTGAACCCACGGACGGCCCGCCAGTGCTCTGGCTGTTCCTGCTCGGCACGTGGTCCTCGCTGATCCTCTACCTCACGCGCCACCGCCTGCGGGTGCTGGCGCCGTACGCGCAGGCGGTGCTGCTGGGCTTCGGCGCGTTCTTCGGCGGCCTGCTGGTGTTCGCCGAGACCCCGTTCGGCAAGTCGCCGATGCCGGTCAGCGAGGGCGCCGGGCTGAACCCGCTGCTGCGCGACCCGGGGATGATGATCCACCCGCCGATGCTCTACAGCGGCTACACGCTGTTCGCGATCCCGTTCGCGTTCGCCGTGGCGGCCCTGATCACGCGCCGGCTGGATGCCGAGTGGATCCGCTCCACGCGCCCGTTCACGCTCGCCGCGTGGTGCGCGCTCGGGTTCGGGATCGTGCTGGGGGCGCGCTGGTCCTACCACGAGCTCGATTGGGGCGGCTACTGGATGTGGGATCCGGTCGAGAACGCGTCGCTGATGCCGTGGCTGACCGCGACCGCGTTCATGCACTCGGTGATGATCCAGGAGCGGCGCGGGATGCTGCGGATCTGGAACGTCTCGCTGGTGCTGGCCACCGGCGTACTGGCGATCCTCGGCACGTTCCTGGTACGCAGCGGCGTGCTCAACTCGATCCACGCCTTCGGCGCCTCCACGCTGGGCGTGCCGTTCCTGGTGTTGATCGCGTGCATGATCGCCGGCTCGATCTTCCTCGTCGCGTCGCGCGCGGACTCGCTGCGCTCCAAGAACCGGCTGGACTCGCTGCTCTCACGCGAGGCGGTCTTCCTGCTCAACAACCTGCTG
>DATIOS010000044.1:0-6012 GCA_035472915.1 Thermoanaerobaculia bacterium | reverse complement strand
ATGAGGACGGCTCGGACATACTCGACGAGCTCCTCGGCAATTGGTTGCACCGGGAGGAGCGGCTGATGACAGTGGTCGAGAAGTTACCCGACGAAGAGCCGATCCTGTCTCCCGGCAGCGTCGGCTTCATCGACAAAGGCTATTGGGTGATGGAGGTCATCCGCGCACTGGCCTATCAGAACCTTTCTCTACGCCTGAAGGATCAGCGCATCCGGCCGTCCAAGGAGAGCTTCAGCGCCCAATATACGGCGGCTTTGCTTCATCGGACCCTGATCTCTCTGGCTTCTACGGATATCGTCGAGGAGAAGAAGATCCTGGGGGTCTGGCTGGCAGCGAACCTGATCTCCCGGCTCGGCACCATCGTCAGCAGGATGACGTAAAGGGGCGGCATCTCCCCGGCCTCCAAAGCGCGAACAAGCTGTACGTCACCGCCCAAGCCCCCACCACGTCCACCGTGTAGTGAAGATGCGAAAGCATGACGACCGCCACCGTCGCCCAGTGGCCCAGGGCGGCGGTGCGTCGCAGCCAGGGGTTTTCCCGGCGACAGTAGAGCCAGAGAAGGAAGGTCGAGGAGACATGGCCGGAGAAGAAGAGGTCCTTCGTCAGGTAGACCTGGGCGGCGTTTCCGAAAAGGGTCGCGAATGGATTCACGAGAGCCGGCCAGGCGTGCAGAATCGCCACGCCGTGAAGGCCGGCGTTGACGTCCGGGCCGTCGACCGGACCCAGGCCGGTCAAGCCGACGCAGAGGCCCCTCGCCAGACTGACGATTCCACCTAGATATAGAAAGTGGAGGAAAGCCGGCCGGTCCCGCCGCCAGAGCCAGAGCGCCACGGGGATGTAGCACAGCAGCCAGAGCCAGTAGTTGTGATCGGCGATCCAGGAGACCCGCGGCAGACGATCTAGAATCAGATCTGGCAGCGACGGAGCCGGCCTGCCCTCGGTCAACAGAGACAGCAGGAGCATGGCCGCGTGGCAAACGTATCGCCACGTCAGGGCCAGGGCGACGGCGGTCCACCCCGGCCCCCAGAGGAGATTCGAAACCCGCGACGTTGCAGCGGGCTCGCTCACTCCTGCCGCAAAGCCACCAGAGGATCCACCAGCGTCGCGCGGCGGGCTGGCAGGTAGCAGGCCAGGAATCCGACCACGGACAACACCGCGAGAACGAGAGCGAAGATCGCCGGGTCCGTCGCCGTGACGCCGAAAAGCACGCTCGCCATCACTCGTCGCAACGCCAAGGCGCCGGCCACGCCCAGCACCAGCCCGATGCCCACCAGCCACGCACCCTGAGCCAGGATCATCCTCAGCACTTCCCGCACCTGCGCCCCCAGCGCCATCCGCACACCAATCTCCTGCGTCCTCTGCTCCACCATATAGGCGAGCACGCCGTAGATGCCGATCGCCGCCAACGCCAGCGCCACCAAGGCGAACACCAGCACCATGAAGGTGATGAATCGCGGCTGCGCCATCGAGCCGTAGACCACGTTCGAAAGCGGCTGCAGGTTGCCGACCGGCAGGCTCGCGTCGAGCTCGCGCACCTGCCGGCGCACGTCGGAGGCGAGGCGCATGGGATCGCCCTGGGTGCGCACCACCACGTACATGTTCCCGGACCGGCCGCCAACCGTCTCCTCAACCTGGGAGTGCAGGAGATACAGCTCCGTGCCGGTCTTCTGGTCGAGCCCCCTTTGTTTCACGTCGCCCACCACGCCGACGATCGACAGCCACGGATGCTTCTCGTCCTCCCGCAACCGCCTGCCGATGGCGCTCTGGCCGGGATAGAACAGGTTGGCCAGCGCCTTGTTGACCACCACCACTCCCGGCGTGCCGTGGCCGTCCCTAGGCTCGAAAGCGCGCCCATCCAGCACGGGGATGCGCATCGTCTTGAAGTACTCCGTCGTGGCGGTCTGCCAGAAGTCCACGTTCTGAGGCGGCGCGTCCTTCGACTTCGACAGACCCTCGAACTCCGTATCGTTGGCGTCCAGATCGCGGACGGGCGGCATGCCGTCCATGGCGGCCACGGATTCGACTCCCGGCAGACCGTGCAGCCGGGTCAGGAGCGTCTGGTAGAAATCGCGGACGCTGTGGGTCTCCGGGTAGGTGGCCCTGGGCAGCGAGATCTCGAAGGAGAGGACGTTCTTCGGATCGAATCCGGGGTTGACCTGGAGGAGCTTCCAGAAGCTGCGGATCATCAGGCCGCCGCCGATCACCAGCATGGCGGCCAGCGCCACCTCGATCACCACCAACCCCCGGCGCAAGCGTTGGCGGCCCGCACCGGCCGTCGTCCGCTGACCGCCCTCCTTGAGGGAGGCGAAGAAGGTGCTCGCGCGGGAGTGGAGAGCCGGCGCGAGGCCGAAAAGCAAGCCGGTGATCACGGAGATGGCCAGGGTGAAGAGGAGCGTCCGGCCGTCGAGACCGATCTCGTCCACCCGCGGCAGGCTCTCCGCGTTGGCCGCCACGATCGCCTTCACTCCCACATAGGCCAGCGCCAGCCCGAGGGCGCCGCCGATGAGCGAGAGCAGCACGCTTTCGGTCAGGAACTGGCGCACCAGACGGGAGCGGTCGGCGCCCAGGGCGGTCCGGATGGCGATCTCTTTCTGCCGCGCCTCGGCCCGCGCCAGCAACAGATTGGCGACGTTCACGCAACTGATCAGAAGCACCAGCCCTACCGCCCCCATGAGCATGCTGATCTTCGGCCGCACCGAGCCCACCAGGTCATCCTGTAGAGGCTGAATGACGAAAGGATGATTATCAAGGCTGGGCGTGTGCATCTTCTGCCCCTCCTGGTGCCAGCGAGCGAGCAGTCCGTGCATCTCGGAGCGCGCCTGCGCCAGGGAGACGTTCGGCTTCAGCCGCCCCACGAGCCACAGGTAGTGGTTGCCCCGGTTCCCCGGCTTGAGCGGATCGAGGGCGAGAGGAACCCAGACGTCCACCCGCTTGTCGCCGACGGTGAAACCGGGCGGCATGACTCCGATCACCGTGCGGTCCGGGCCTTCCACCTTGATGCGCCGTCCCAGGATGCCGGGGTCGGCTCCGAACGCCCGGCGCCAGAGCGCGTCGCTGATCACCACCACCTTTTCGACGTTGGGCAGATCCTCGGCAGGAGTGTAGATATGCCCCAGCTCAGGCTTTACTCCCATCGCGCCGAGCAATCCCGCTGAAGCGAACGCCGCCGGCACGCGCACTGGTTCGTCCCGCCCCGCGACATTGGCGGCAAACGTGCGATAGGCGCCGAGCTGCGAAAAGCTCTGATTGCGCTCGTGGTACTCCGTGAACTCCATGGGATCGACCCAGAAGTGATTGAAGCCCATGCTGGGAAACTGGCTGTAGACGATCGCCAGCCGGCCGGAGTCGGGATACGGCAGCGGCTTGAGCAGCACGGCGTTGGCGACGCTGAAAATTGCCGCGTTGGCGCCGATTCCCAGGGCCAGCGTGATGGCGGCGAGCAGCGTAAAGCCAGGGCTGCGCAGCAGCAGCCGGCCGGCATAGCGGAGATCCTGGAGCAAAGCTTTCATCGTCTACCTCCCGTCAACGGACTTCTCTACTACGATGACTGAGGTAGTTGGTTTCAATCGGATCTCGATTCCGCTCAAGCGTGGCGGGACTTTCCAGCACGCAAACGCTTCAATACGGAAGTGAAGTCGTCCGGCGGCGGCTCCTCGAAGCGCACGACCTTCTCCGTCCGCGGGTGGACGAAGCCGAGAACGGAGGCGTGGAGCATGGGCCTGGGAGCCGGCAGCTGCGGACCCGACCTCGTCCGCTCGTAATCGCGGATGTAGACCGTCTCCCCCACCAGCGGATGCCCCGCCTCGGCGAGGTGGATGCGAATCTGATGCTGGCGACCCGTTTCGAGCTCGCAGGCCAGCAGAGTCGCTCCCGGCAGGCGCTCCAAAACCTGGACGCGGGTAATCGCCTCGCGGGCCTCCACCGGCGCTTCGCCGCGGGCGGCCCTAAAGACGCCCCAGGACCCTCGTAGACCGTCGCCGCGGTCCGGCACGAACATCGTCTCGAAGACCGCGTCCTCCGCCGCGCCGTGGGCAATGGCGAGATAGCGGCGAAGCACCGTGTGCTCGGCCAGTTGCCGCTGCAGATGGCGCTGGGCGGGAACGCTGCGAGCGAAGACCACGAGTCCGGAAGTCTCCTTGTCCAGCCTTTGCACGGTGCGCAGCGTGGGGCTCGTCGAGCGGCCGCGGGCCGTGTCGATGCGGCGCACGGCCACTCGGGCGAGCGCCACCAGCGTGTCGCGGTCGTCGCGTTCGAAAGGGACGGTGAGGATGCCGGCCGGCTTGCGTACTACCGCCACGTCGGCATCCAGATGGACCACCAGATCGGTGACCGCCGGCTCCCGGCGGGCTGATCCGGAGCTCTGAATCTCGACGCGTTCTCCCCCGCTCATCCGCCGTGCCGGATCGGGAGCCGGCACGCCATCCACCCGCACTCGCCCGCCGGAGCACATCTCCTTCGCCTGGCTCCACGAGGTGCCCGGGACCATCCCGCGGACGACGGCGGCGAGGGTGACGCCGGCCTGTGCATCTGGAACGGTCTGGTAGTCTTCGGGCATTGTGCCAGCCAGTCTAGCGTAGACACTCCTGAGGCCGAGCCGCTCCGTGAAGACGCGCATTCCTTCTCTCACAGCCATCCGCTCGCACATCGGGGGATTGATCTGGGGCCGCAGACTGGCCCGGGGCGGAGTGCGCACCTGGATGCACGAGGCCCTGGTCCGTCGCTATATCAACGCGTCCATCAGCGGCTCCCCCGACTGCTGGCCCATCGACTGGCTTCGTTCACGATTTCCATCCTGTTTCCCCACCGCCCTGAGCCTGGGCTGTGGCGATGGCCCCCTCGAGCGCGACCTCATCGCCAAGGGAATGTGCTCGTCGATTCTTGGCATCGACATTTCGTTGGGTGCTCTGGAGCTCGCGAGAGCCAAGGCCGCTGCCCAGGGATTGAAAGGCATCGAATATCGCCAGGGAGACATGAACGCGCTCGATCTAGCGGGAAAGAAATTCGATGCCGCTTTCTTCCATCAGTCTCTTCATCACGTGGATCATCTTGACGGCTGCCTTTCCGTAACGGCTTCCGCCCTTCCACTCGGAGGCCTTCTTTACCTCGACGAGTATGTCGGCCCATCGCGAAAAGAATGGAACCCGGCGGCGCTCGCAGAGGCGAGTCGCATGTTTCTTTCCCTGCCTGCGGCGATCCGCAGGCGACGGAACATCGAAGCGCCGATCGACCGGCGCGATCCCACGGAGGCGGTGCGGTCTTCAGAAATTCTCGCGGCTGTCGAACGCTATTTCCACATTCAGGAGCGCCGCGACTACGGTGGGAACTTCCTGGCAGTCATCCATCCACATCTGCGGCTGGATGAGCTCGAGCCTGCCGAGCGCGATGAAGTGCTGCTGTCGATCATCGAAGCCGAGCAGGAACACCTCAGATCCGGCGCCGATTCGTACTACACCGTCCTGATTGCAGCTCCTCTAAGTCATTCCGATCGCCTAGAATGACCGGCAATGTCCCAGTTAGATCGAGGTATCGTCGCCGCGGGGCGCGCCCGCTACGGCGCTGGCGCCTGGCTCTCCGAGGCTTTCGGCGCCGCAGTCGTCGTGGCGTTCGTGCTGGCCCTCTACCTTCCCGCGGTTGGCAGCGGCCTGGTCTCGGACGCCTACTACCTATTCGGCCTGGTGAGCCGGGGCGTCCAGAGCATCCTGTTTTCCCGTGCCGACTACCACTATTACCCGTTGGGTCTCGGGCTCCTGGCTGTCCAGTTCCGGCTCTGCGAACTCAATGCCGCCTGGCATAGCGCGGTGACCGTCGGTCTGCATATCGTCACCAGCCTTCTCGTCGCCCGTCTCGGCCGCGACCTGGGGCTCTCACGTTTGGCGTCGTGGTCCGCCGCGGTGCTCTTCGCCACCAGTTGCCTCAGTTTCGAAGTCCCGCTCTGGGCGATCGGCACGCTCTATTCGACATCCACTTGCCTTT
The DNA here is from genome assembly GCA_035472915.1 of Thermoanaerobaculia bacterium. Classification (GTDB taxonomy): domain Bacteria; phylum Acidobacteriota; class Thermoanaerobaculia; order Multivoradales; family UBA5704; genus DATARR01. Next base: position 39 of record DATIOS010000044.1, on the reverse strand, counting down.
ATGTTCTCGCTCTGCGCGTTTGGATTCGGGAAGGAAAGC
>DATIOS010000043.1:0-9588 GCA_035472915.1 Thermoanaerobaculia bacterium | reverse complement strand
CGGGTGGCTGGCTCGCCGCGCGAGGCTACCTGCAGGCGCGGGGCGTCCGGGTGCGGCTGCTCGACCGGCCGCTGGACCAGCTCCCGGCCGGCGGTGCGCTGGTGACCGCTTTCCCCTGGCAACAGGCGCTGTCGGGAGATGCCGGGGACGAGCTGGCCGAGCATTTGCGGCGGGGTGGGAATCTGGTTCTCGCCTACTCGGGCGATCCGGAGAATCCTGCGGAGCTGGCGGTCCTGAAGGGACTCGGCCTCTCTCTTGGCGAGGTGCGGAAGGTGACGCTCAATCCTCTGCGCTGGCGTCGATTCAACCGCGAAGAGTGGGAGCTGCGGCCGGCTCCAGGGGTCATGGCGAAGGGAGAGCCCGTGCGTATCTGGGCTCCACGCGGGGCCCCGGTGATTCCACAGCAAGCTCGCGCTCTCTACCGGGGGCCGGATGGGAGACCGCTGGTTGCCGCCCTCTCCTGGCACCGGGGGACGATCTGGCTGGTGCCCGCCGACGCCTTCTCCAACGCCCGGCTGGGCACGGGCGGTAACGCCGACCTTTTGGAAACCCTGCGCCGCCGGCTGGGCGACGATTGGACTTTCGATGAGTATCATCACGGCTTGACGGCCCGCTCGCTGCCGGAGACGGCGGCGCTCGGCCGGACGCTGGACCTCATTCTCCTCCACCTGACGGCGCTTTATCTGGCCGCGCTGCTCACCCTGGCCCGCCCTTTTGGCGCGGCGTGGAGTCCATCGCCGGTGGTCACGGGCTCGGCGGGCGCCTTCCTGCTGGGGCTGGGGGCGATTCATCACCGGCTCGGGCATCATCGAGAGGCGGCGAAGAAACTCCTGGCACGAGTTCGCGAGCTCGATCGCCTCGACGGCGAGGGTGCGCTCCCCGCCGACCTCGACGGCCGGGCCGAGGCCGCCGACGCCCGCGGCTTGGTGGCACTGGCGCGGGAGGTGGCGCGGCGGCGCAAGGGCCTGGGAGCTGAGAAAGAACAGGAAGGGGAGAGAGACGAATGAGCGAGATTTCCGAGGCATCCGAGGCATCCGAGGCATCCGAGGCACCCACTCCCACCACCGAGCGGCTGATGGCGGCGGCCCAGGAGCTTGCCACCGCTCTCGACGGCGTCGTCCTCGGGCAGCGGACGGCCGTCGAGACGCTGATCGTCGCCTACATGGCCGGCGGCCACGCGCTGCTCGAAGGCGTGCCGGGCCTCGGCAAGACGCTCCTCGCCCGGGCCTTCGCTTCGGCGCTGGGAGCCCGCTTCAGCCGGGTGCAGTTCACTCCCGATCTGATGCCGGCGGACGTCCTCGGCACCAACGTCTACGACGCCGCATCGGGATCTTTTCGCCTGCTGCGGGGACCCATCTTCACCGAGGTCCTGATGGCCGACGAGATCAGCCGCACGCCGCCGAAAACCCAGGCGGCCCTGCTCGAAGCGATGCAGGAGCGGCAGGTGACGCTCGACGGCGTGCGGCTGGGGCTGGGGACCGAGTTCTTCGTCATCGCCACCCAGAACCCCATCGAGTTCGAGGGGGTCTATCCATTGCCCGAGGCCCAGCTCGACCGCTTCCTGGTGCGCATCGAAATGGGCCTTCCCGCGCCGGAGGCGGAGCTCGATCTCTATCGGCAGGCTGTGGCCGGTACGCTGGTGGGATTCTGGGGCTACGGCGGCGAGCTTCCAGGCTCGGCGCTGCGGCCGGGGGAGGCCCTGGCGCTACGGCAGGCGGCGCGCCGGGTCCACGTCGCTGAGGACCTGCTGGCCTATCTTGCCGAGCTGGCAGGCGGCGTGCGCCGCTCGCCGCAGGTGGACCTCGCGGTCTCGCCCCGCGCCGCCCTGGCGTTGCTCGAAGCGGCCCGCGCCGGTGCTCTGCTCGAGGGGCGGGACTTCCTCACTCCCGACGACCTCAAGCGCTTCCTCGTACCCTGCTGGGCGCATCGCGTCCTGCTCACTCCGGAGTCGGAGCTCGAGGGCTTCACTCCTCGCCAGGTCCTCGAAGCGGTCGCCGCCGCGGTGCCCGTTCCCCATTGATGCGCGACTGCTGCGCAACCTGAGGTTGCCGTGCCCGCCGCCCGCACCTTTCAGCTCCTGGGCCTGATCACCCTGCTGCTCGTCGCCTCGGTCCTCGACCCTCGCCTGGCCTGGGCGGCGATGGTCTTCGACGTCCTGGTGGTGGCGGCGGCGGTGGCGGACTGGCGGCGGGCCGCGGCCACGCCGTTGACGGCGGAGCGGCACTGGCCGCCCCTGCTGGTGCAAGAGGCCTCCAGCGAGGTGGAGATCCGTGTCGCCACGCCCTCGGCGGGCCTGGTCACCGTGCTGTTGCGCGAGGGGCTCCATCCCGGCGTCGCCCCGTCGCCACTGCGCCGGCTGCTGGCCCTCCGCGGCCCGAGCGAGGTGCGTTGGTCCTATACGCTCACTCCCCGCCGCCGCGGCGAGCATGCGACCGGGCCGTTGACCGCCCGCGTCCTCGGTCCCTGGCAACTCGCCTGGGCGCAGCGGGAGCTGCTGCCGGGCGAGACCGTGCGCGTTTATCCCCAAGTGCGTTGGGAGGGCGAGGCGGGAATGCTGCTCGCACTCGCCCAACGGCGCCGGATGGGGCAGATCCCCCTGCGTCTGCACGGCGTCGGCACCGAGCCCTACGCCCTTCGCGCGTACCTGCCGGGCGATCCGTTGACCAAGATCCACTGGAAGGCCACGGCCCGCCATGGCCGCCTGGTGAGCCGGGAGGACACTTGGGAACGCAGCGCCCGTCTCGTCATCCTGCTCGACTGCGCCCGCGCCATGGCCTCCATGGACGGCCGCCGCAGCAAGCTCGACTATGCCGTGGCGGCGACCCTGGCCCTCACCCGAGTGGCGGCGGCGCGGGGCGATCAGGTGACGATCGTGGCCTTCGCGAACCGCGTCCTGCGCACCGTGAGGGTGCGCTCCGGGGGCCGCGGCGCGGGGCTCGCCTACAAGGCTCTCTACGACGTCGAGGCCCTGCTCGTGGAGCCGGCCTACGATCTCGCCGCCGAGGCGGTCTTCGAAGTCGAGTCGCGTAGCGCCACCACCGTGCTGATGACCTCGGTGGTGGATCTCGCCGCGGCCGAGCTATTGCGCGAGTCGCTGCTGCGCCTCGGGCGCCGCCACCGGGCGTTGCTGGTCAACCTGGAGGACCCCGAGCTGCGGGAGCTCGCTGCCGCTCCACCCACGACTCCGACCCAGGCCTTTGCCCAGGTGGCGAGCCTGGAGATCCAGCTCGCCAACCGCCGTTTGGCGCGCCATCTGCGCCGCGGTGGCGTGCAGGTGGTCAACAGCCCCGCCGACCGCCTGGCGCTGGAGACGCTCGAAGCGTACCTGGCGATCTTCCGCGGCGCCCCAGCGACGTCGTCCTCACGTAAGGTTCGCCGGTAACTTTCCTCGGCATCTGCCGCCCATAGATCCAGCACCCTTGTTGCCCTTTTGGAAGTCCAGGCGGGCTCCAGGGTGTAACATAGGCGGATAGCTATAGGAAATCCGGTACCCAGGCAAGGAGGAGAGATGATGAGCGCAATCTCCCGATTTTCAGGAGTGGATCGTGAATCGACGAGCCGAGGAGCCCTCCTCGGCGCTCTGATGGCGGCTCTGGTTGTGGCCGCGCTGCTCAGCCCGGCGGCGGCTCAGGCGCAGCCGTTCGGCGCTTGGCTGACCCTCACCGGGCCGACCAGCGGCTACGTCAACGTCCCCAGCGTCGCGGCGCTGAATCCCTCGAGCGCCATCACCATCGAGGGCTGGGTCAACGTCACCGATCTCGGCGGCTGCAGCAACATCGTCGGCAAGAACTTTGTGCAGGCCTATTGGGTTGGCATCTGCGGCACGACTTTGAGGTCTTACCTCAAGGGGAGCGGCAGTCTGAAGGACGGCGGGACCCTTCCGGCGGGACAATGGACTCATTTCGCGGTGGTCTACGACGGCGTCACCCGCAAGCACTACATCAACGGCGAGGTCGTCTTCAGTGTGGCTGATACCGGCTCCCTGCCGGCCACCGGGGATTCGTTGCGGATCGGTAGCGACGTCTCCTACCCGAATCACACGCCGCACGGCGCCATCAACGAAGTGCGGTTGTGGAACGTGGCCCGCACCCAGGATCAGATCCGCAGCACGATCAACGTGCCCATTACAACATCCCAGACAGGCCTGGTGGCCGTCTGGTCGCTGGCTGCGACCGCCAACGACGTGGTGGGCGGGCACAACGGCGCCTTGACGGGCTCGGGCGTCGGCTTTCTCACCTTCCCGGCCGGCCCTTCCTGTTCGGCCAGTACCGTCAACCAGCTCTGTTTGCAGGGCCGTTTCCAGATCACTACGACGTTCCGCACCGCCACGACGCCCGGACCCTCGGACGGCGCGGGCAAGGTGGTCGTGGCCGGCCCCAACTCGGGCATCTTCTGGTTCTTCAGCTCGGACAACTGGGAGGTGATGGTCAAAGCGATCAACGCCTGCGGCCTGAACAACCGTTACTGGATCTACTCCGCGGCGACGACCGACCGCTTCTATCGCATGGAGGTTTTCGACACGCACGCCCTCCGGAACAAGATCTACTTCAACTACGCCGGGCCGCCGGCTCCGGCGGTGACCGACAGCAGCGCGTTCGCGACCTGCCCGTAGGGCGGCTGATGGATGTGGAGAGCAACGACCGCTGGCGTTCGGCCCTCGCCCTGCTGAAGATCATCGCCCAGGGCGAGGCCGATGTCGTAGGCCGGCGCCTCGTAAGCCAGGAGGAGGCGTTCGCCAGGGCCTCCCGCGCCATCGAACGCGCGAGGGCGGTGCCGGGGTGTTGAGGAACTCCTCCCACAGCCTCTTGGGAGCTGACTGCGGCGGCACTCTTCGCGTCCCTGGAGTCCCATAGGCGCTAACCTGGTCTCAGAGTTTCCCCCGCCCAAGACCCTCACCCCTGCCCCTCTCCCGCCCCCTCCGCACCCCCCTCACCGGGAGAGGGGTCCCGGCTGGGGCGGTCTTGCTTGTCTCCCTCTTCTCCCGGTGAGGGGGGTGTGGAGGGGGCGGGAGAAGAGGGCCGGGGTGATGAGGGTCTTGGGCGGGGGAGCTCTCGGCAAAGTGGCGCCTATCCCCCTGCCGGCCCTGCTCTTCCCGAGCGGATTCTCGTTCCGATGCGATAAGTTTCCTCGTCATGCAGATTGGCGAGGACGTAATCCGAGAACGGGCGGCGCGGGGTGCCAGAGCGGCGCAGGCGGGGTTGCTGGTCAACGCCGGCCTCGCTCTGGTCAAGCTCCTGGCCGGCGTGCTGGGCAACTCTTATGCCCTGGTGGCTGACGCCGTGGAGTCTCTGGCCGACGTCTTCACCTCTCTCATCGTCTGGAGCGGTCTGCGGATCTCGATCCGCTCGGCCGACGAGCAGTATCCCTTCGGCTACGGCAAAGCCGAGGCCCTTTCCGCGGTGGTCGTGGGCCTCGTGCTGGTGGGTGCGGCGGGTGGCATTTCGATCGAGGCCGTGCGGGAGATTCGCATTCCCCACCACTCGCCGGCGCCGTTCACCCTGGTGGTCCTCTTCGGGGTCATCGCGGTCAAGGAGATCCTCTTCCGCCGCGTCTTCAAGGTGGGTGCGGAGGTGGAGAGCACCGCCGTCATGGGGGACGCCTGGCACCACCGCAGCGACGCCCTCACTTCGGCGGCGGCGGCCATCGGCATCGGCGTCGCCCTGATCGGCGGCCCGGGGTGGGCCTCGGCGGATGACTGGGCGGCGCTGGCGGCGGCGGCGGTGATCCTATTCAACGGCGTCCGCATTCTGCGGCCGGCCGTCGGCGACCTCATGGACCGCAGCCCCGAAGGCGAGGTGGTGGAGCGCATCGCCGCCGCGGCCCTCTCCGTCCCGGACGTCGCGGCGACGGAGAAGCTCAAGGTCCGGCGGGCCGGCCTGGGTCTCTTCGTGGATATCCACGTCCAGGCCGATCCCGCCATGTCCCTCCACGACGCCCACATCCTGAGCGGCAAGGTCAAGGGGGCGATTCAGGCCGCAGTACCCATCGTTCTCGGAGTCTTGGTCCACATGGAGCCGTTCGAGGGCTGAGGCGCCGCTGAAACATCCCCGCGAGCAAGTCTGTTCTAGGAGGACGGGCCGGCGGTCTTGTCGCCGCCGGTCCCATCCCAATAGGAGGATTTCGAATGGCCAGTGCCATGTTCGGAGCAGGCTGCTTCTGGGGAGTGGAGGCGGCGTTTCGCCGCGTCAAGGGGGTCAAGTCGACGGCGGTCGGGTACGCCGGCGGTAACCTCGAGAACCCCACGTATCATGACGTCTGTACCGGCACCACCGGCCACGCCGAGGTGGTGCAAGTGGAGTACGATCCCGCGGTGACCGCCTATGACGACCTGCTGACCGTCTTCTGGGAGAATCACGACCCGACGACGCTCAACCGGCAGGGGCCGGACGTCGGCACCCAGTATCGGTCGGCGATCTTCTTCGAGTCGCCCGAGCAGGAGGCCGCCGCCGTCGCCTCGAAGGAGCGGCTGGAGAAGAGCGGGCGTTTCAAGCGGCCCATCGTCACCCGCATCGAGCCCGCCACCGAGTTCTGGCGGGCCGAGGACTACCATCAGCAGTACCTGGAGAAGCGCGGGCTGGCGACCTGCCACATCTGATTCCATTGCATCCCATCGCTGGGGAGGGCTGAGCGGCGAACGCAGTGGTGGCACCGGAGACGAGAAAGAGCTGGCGCGAGGTATTGACGGTCCGGTGGCTGCCTTTCTGGGTGGCGTTCGCCGCCGCCTTGGCCTTCCGTCTGTTCCAGCTGGGGGACCGCCCCTTTCATCATGACGAGGGGGTCAACGCCTGGTTCCTCGACAAGATCCTCACCGGCTATCAGTTCAACTACGATCCCGACAAGTTTCACGGTCCGTTCCTTTTCTTTTTCGAGGTCCCCTTCGCCGCCGTCCTCGGCGTGGGGGACTTCGCCCTGCGGCTGCCCATCGCCCTGCTCTCCACGGGCATGGTGCCATTGCTTCTGCCCCTGCGACGCCGGCTGGGAGTGGCGGGGGTAACCGCCGCCGCCTGGCTGCTCGCCCTCTCTCCCTCCCTCGTCTCCTACGGCCGCGATCTGATTCACGAGACCTGCCTCGCGTTCTTCACTCTGGCGCTGGTGGTGGCGGGACTTCTCTACCTGGAAACCCGGCGGCAGCGGGACCTGATCCTCGCCGCGCTGTGCCTCGGCCTGCTCGCCACCATTAAGGAGACCTACGTCCTGACGCTGGCGGTGCTGGCGATCGCCGCCATCCTGGCCCGGATCTGGGTCTATGGCCGGCCGTGGCTGAGCGCGCTCTGGGGAAGGCCGCGGCCGGAGGCGGTGATCTGGGCGGCGGTGGCGTTTGCCGTGTCCTACGTCCTTCTCTATACGTCCTTCTTCACCAATCCCCACGGTCTCGTGGACTCGGTCCGCACCTTCTTCCTCTGGGCCGGCAAGGGGATCGCGGGAGCGGAGCACGCCAAGCCCTGGCACTACTTCCCCCTGTTGCTTTTCAATTTCGAGACCGTGACCGTCGCCTGCGCCCTGGCCGGCGGGTTCCTGGCGATCCGCCGGCGCGACGCCTTCGGCACCTTTTGCGCTCTCTGGGCGGCCGGCGAGCTCGCCGCCTACTCGCTGCTGCGCTACAAGACCCCCTGGCTCGACCTCAACATCGTGCTGCCGGCGGCGATCGTGGGGGGCGTGCTCTTCCGGGAGGCTTTCGGGAGACCGTGGCCGCGGGCAGTGAGAGCGGGAATCGTCGCGCTCTTCGTGCTGGGGCTCGGCTGGGGAACCTGGTGCGCTGTCCAGGTCTCCTTCCTGCGCTATGACGACGACAAGCTGGCGCTGGTCTACGTCCCCACCGACCGCGACATCCGCGACCTTCTCGTCCAGGTGAGGGGGATTCTGAATCGGATGCCGAAGGGCGAGCCGCCCGAGCTGCTGATGCTCGGGCATCACGCGTGGCCCCTGCCCTGGTACTTCCGCGACGTGAAGACGCTGGACTACAGCCAGGAGATTCCGGACGACCCGGATGCCGACGTCCTCATCGTCGAGGGAGATCTGGAGACCGAATTGCTGACTGCGCTCAAGGAGCGTTACCAGCGGCGGGAGTACGTGCTGCGCCCCCGGCAGAAGGTGGTGGTGTTCGTCAACGAACGGTTGGGGGAGGGCAACTTATCCGGTCGCTGAGAAGCTTATCCAGCCGTCAACAAGCTTATCCGGCTGGCAACAAGCTTATCCGGCCGGCGAGAAGCTTATTTGGCCGCTGACAAGCTTGTCGGGCCGTAGAGAAGCTTCTCCAGCCGCCGATAAGCTTATTTGGCCGCCGACAAGCTTATCCGGCCGGCAATAAGCTTATCGGAGCGCTGAGAAGCTTATTTGGCTGCTGACAAGCTTATCCGGCTGGCAACAAGCTTGTCCGGCCGTCGATAAGCTTATCCGGCTGCCAATAAGCTTATCTCGCCGGTGATAAGCTTATCTGGCTCTCCGCTAAGCTTATCGGGCCGCTGATAAGCTTATTTCTCCGCTGATAAGCTTATCCAGCCGTTGAGAAGCTTCCCGGTCGCGCGGCAAGCTTCTCGGTCCACTGAGAGGCTTTACCCTCTGCTGGGAAAGCCTTTCGGTCGCGCGTCAACCTTATCCAGCCCGCTGGAAACTTCTCGACGACCCGGCAAGTCTCTTAGCCACCTGGGTGGCTTCTCAGGCGCTGAGGACCCTTATCCGCCCCACACCCGCCCCGCCGCGTCGAGGAATGCCTGCGGATCCTCGACGCTCAGCATGACCTTGTAGCCCTTCGCCGTGGGAAGGTAGGCCACCCGCGTGCGATCGGTGAGGAATGCCAAGGCCCGCTCGGAGTTGCGGAGGAGGAACCAACCTTCGCAGTAGCCGAGGAGGCCGGCGCCCCAGAGGCGGAGGAAGGGTTTGAATTCGGTCTCCTGCGTGAGATCGATCGCCCGCGCCTCGGCGAGGAGGATCACGTCGCGAGGGATGCGCTTGCCGAACATCGAGCGGCGGACGCGCAGCTCCTCCGGCGACAACTCGAAGAGGGCGCGGCGGCTGGAGGCTGCCGAATAACCCACGATGGCCCCGACGCCGACGACGATCAGTAGGGCGGGAGCCACCAGGGGAATCTTCGCCACGGCCACCAGTACCGGCACCAGGACCAGCACCAGGAGGACGGCCACGAACCAGAAAGTCCTGGCCCCGGACGGCACGATGGGGAAGGTCTCCGTCGGCATGGGAGCCAACCTATGCCCCGTCGGGGCCGTGGTCAAGACGCGTAACCACTCAGCCCGCTGTTCGCCGGCTCTCTTCCTCCGACACAACATGATGCGAGTGGCCGCCCCGTCCGGCCCAACGGGGTCGGGAGAGCGGAGCCCAGGGCCGAGGCCGCAGGCCGACGCCCTGGGTGGGGAGATTGCCAACGCGGTGCGGCCTAAAGGGCCGCGAGACCGTGGCCCCGGCGTTTGAAGGTCCGCGATTGCGAAGCTAGGCTCTCGCGGCCTGTCAGGCCGCAAGGATGGGGTGCCCTTTTCCCCAGGGCATCGGCCTTCGGCCTCGGCCCTGGGCTGGGTTCTCCCGACCCGTTGGGCCGGTGGGGAGGTTCCCGGCAGGCTACTAGGTTATTTCGTG
>DATIOS010000042.1:0-11177 GCA_035472915.1 Thermoanaerobaculia bacterium | reverse complement strand
CCGAACGAGATCAGCCCGGTGGTGGAAACTCAGGTCGGCTTCCACATCATCCAGCTCCTGGAGCGCCAAGCCGCGGCCCAGGCTCCCTACGAGCAGGTCAAGGACCGCATCGCCTTCATGCTCAAGCAGAAGCAGGCCCAGGAGAGCGTGCAGGCGAAGATCAAGGAGCTGCGGGCGAAGGCGAAGGTGGACGTGTATCTGTAAAGAATCTCGAAAGGCTTTCCCAAGGTAGAGACGCCCTAAGGGGAACCCCGTAGGGCGTCTCTACCTTAAGAAACTGCCTGGAAGGGTTATCCCTCTCCCAGCAGCTCCAACTGCTCCCCCACCTCGTCCGCCACCCCCCGCGTCACCTTATCCACGATCTCCAAGGTCTCGATCTCGTCGCCGCCGGCCGCGCCCATCTCCTTGAAGCGGCGGGCGGCGGGAAGCACTCGTGACTCCAGCGAGCCCACGGCTTTGTTGTACGCGTCCACGCTCTGGCTGAGGTTGCGGCCCATGGTGCCGAGGTGGCCGGCGAACGCCCGCAGGCGCTCGTAGAGGGATTTGCCGAGCTCGCTGATTTGCTGCGCGCTTTCTTCCACCTGCGCCTGCCGCCAGCCGTAGGCCACGGCCCGGAGGAGGGCGATGAGGGTGGTGGGCGTCGCCAGGATCACTCGCTGCTCCACTCCGAGCTCGATCAGGCTCGGGTCCATCTCCAGCGCGGCGCTGAAGAAGGTCTCTCCCGGCAGAAAAAGCACGACGAATTCCGGCGCCGGCTCGAACTGCGCCCAGTAGCCCTTCGCCGCCAGCTTGGAGAGATGGCTGCGGATCTGCCGGGCGTGGAGCCGGAGCTTGACGTTGCGGCTCTCTTCGTCCGTGGCGTCGAGCGCGTCGAGATAGGCATCGAGCGGCGCCTTGGCGTCGATGACGATGTTCTTCTGGTTGGGCAGGCGGATCACCAGGTCGGGCCGCTGGCGGCCGTCCTCGGTGGCGACCGTGGCCTGGACGGCGAAGTCGCAGAACGCCACCATCCCCGCCATCTCCACCACCCGCTGGAGCTGGATCTCCCCCCAGCGCCCCCGCGTCCCCGAGTTGCGCAGGGCGCCCACCAGCCGCGTCGTCTCGCGCTCCAGGCTGGCCTGCGCTCCCGCCAGGGTCTTCAAGTGATCGGCGAGGCCCGAGTAGGCGACGGCCCGGGCCGTCTCGATCTCCTGGATCTTCTGGTCCACCTTGTCGAGCGATTCGCGCAGCGGCTTGACGAGCTCGCCGATCGCCTGCTGGCGCCGTTCGAGATCGCCCCGCGCGCCTTCCTGAAAAGTTTCGAGGGCCGACTTCGCGAGATGGAGAAAGCTCTGGTTGTTGCTCAGCAGCGCCTCGGCGGAGAGGGCTTTGAAGGAATCCGAAAGCTTGGCTTGCGCATCGTTCAGCAGCCGCAGCTTCTCCGCCGCCCCCCGCCGTTCCGCGTCGAGAAGAGTGCGCAGGCGGATCACCTCGGCCTGAAGCGGCAATCGGGCCAGGAGCCAGGCGGCGGCGATTCCCAGGCCGAAGGCGAGGACCGCCAGGGCGACGATGACGGGGCCGTTCATGGGCCCCAGTATACGGCCGGTTGCGTCGGGTTTACGCTCCCAGGGGGGCCTACTTCAAAAGGCTCCGCGCGATCACCAGCCGCTGCATTTCGCTGGTGCCTTCGTAGATCGTCGTCACGCGGACGTCGCGGTAGAGGCGGGCGATTTCGTAGTCTTCGTGGAAGCCGTTGCCGCCGTGGATCTGGAGCGCTTCCTGGCAGGCGCGGTTGGCGGCTTCGGAGGCGAAAACCTTCGCCTGTGCGGCGAGGCGGCCGCCTCGCGGCGTGTGCTCCGCCACAGCGGCGGCATAGGTGAGAGCCCGGGTCGCGGCGAGGTCGGTCGCCATCTGGGCGAGCTTGAACTGGATCGCCTGATTGTTGGCAATGGGAACGCCGAACTGCACACGCTCCTTGGCGTAGGCGACCGCCAGCTCCAGGGCCCGCTGATGGATGCCGGCCGCCTGAGCGCCGATGCCGAGCCGGGAATGGTCGAGCGTCGAGAGCGCGATCTTCATCCCCTGCCCTTCTTCTCCCAGCAGGTTCCCGGCCGGCACGCGGCAGTCCGCAAAGTAGATCTGCGCCGTACGTGAGGACCTGAGCCCCAGCTTCTCCTCCGGCGGTCCGACGGAGAAACCAGGGGCGTCGCCGGGCACCACGATCGCCGAAAGCCCTCGCTTCCCCGCCTCGGGGTCGGTCCGCGCCACCACCACGTACCACCCGGCGAAGCCCGCGTTGGTGATCCAGGCCTTCTGGCCATTCAGTACCCAGAAGTCGCCGTCCCGATGGGCCGTGGTCTTCAGGCTGCCAGCATCGCTGCCAGCTCCCGGCTCGGTCAGGCCGAAACCGCCCAGGGTCTCGCCCGAGGCGAGCGACGGCAGAACCTTGCGTTTCAGCTCCTCGCTGCCAAAGTGGACGATCGGCCAACCGCAGACCGAGTTGGTGACGCTCATCGTCACCGCCACGGCCGGATCGACCCGCGAGATCTCTTCGATGGCGAGCAGGTAGGAAAGCGTATCCATGCCCGCCCCACCGTACTCCTCGGGCACCAGCATGCCGAGCAGCCCCATCTCCCCCATCTCCTTGAAGATGTCCAGCGGGAAACGGTGCTCGCGGTCACGCTCGGCCACGCCGGGGCGGATGCGCTCCTCGGCGAACCGCCGCACCTCGGCGCGCAGCAGCTCCTGATCCTCGGTAAAGGAAAAGTCGATACCGGACCCGGTTTCGGATTTGATCTCGGTGAGAACGGCCATGGCGATCCCTCGTTTTCAGGCCTTGTTGAGGACCCAGTCGGCGATCACCATCTTCTGGATCTCGCTGGTCCCCTCGTAGATCTCGGTGATGCGAGCGTCGCGGAAGTAACGCTCGACGTTGTACTCCTTGGTGTAGCCGTAGCCGCCGTGAATCTGCAACGCCTTGTTGGTGACGCGCTGCGCCATCTCGGAGGCGAAGAGCTTCGCCTGTGCGGCCTCCAGGGTGTAGCGCTTGGCGTTCTCCTTGGTCCACGCCGCCTTCCAGGTGAGGAGACGGGCGGCGTCGATCTCGGTCGACATGTCCGCCAGGTAGAACTGAATGGCCTGGAAATCCGAAAGGTGCTGATTGAACTGCTCGCGCTGCTGCGAGTAGGAGAGCGCCTCCTCGAAGGCCGCCTGGGCGATGCCGATGGCCTGGGCCGCGATGCCGATGCGGCCGCCGTCGAGCGTCGACATGGCGACCTTGAAACCGTCGCCGTCGCCGCCGAGGCGCCACCTGGCCGGGATGCGCATGTTCTCGAACGCCAGCTCCGTCGTGCCGGAGGCGTTGACGCCCAGCTTGAACTCGTGGGTGCCGTGACTGTAGCCGGGAGTGTCGGCCGGCACGATGAAACAGGTGATTCCCTTGTGCTTCAGCGACAGATCGATGCTGGCGAAAACCAGGGCGATGTCGGCGTCCGTGCCGTTGGTGATGAACACCTTGTTGCCGTTGAGGACGTAGTCGTCGCCGTCGCGCCGGGCGGTGGTGCGCAGGCCGGCCGGATCGCTGCCGGCGCCGGGCTCGGTCAAGGCGAAGCAGCCGAGCTTCGTGCCGGCGGCGAGAGGCGTGAGGAACTCCTTTTTCTGCTCCTCGGTGCCGAACTTCAGTAGCGGATCGCAGACCAGGGAGTTGTTGACCGACAGGATGACGCCCGAGGTGGCGCACATGCGGCTGATCTCCTCGATCACCACGCAGTAGGAGACCGTGTCCATGCCGGCGCCGCCATACTCCTCGGGCATGGCGACTCCGGCGAGGCCCAACTCGCCCGCCTGGTCGAAGAAGGCGCGGGGGAACTCGCCCGACTCGTCGATCTCCTTCGCCCGGGGCTTGACGACCTCCTCGGCGAACCGGCGGACGGTCTCTTGCAGCAGCTTCTGCTCTTCTGTGAGCTCTATCTTCATAACTATCCTTATCGCAGGCAGTATTGCAGGCAGGGAGTGCGGCCGGCCCGTGGATCGTAACAACCCGCCGCCCGCTTCTCAATCCCCCCCGTTTGAGTCACAATCCCCATCGTCATGAAGATAACGAACGTTCCGCTTTCGTATATAGAGACTGAGATCCGCAGCTATCTACCCACGGGTTGGGACCTGATCGGGAACCCCGAGGGTGCCTGGGATCCCAAGAAGAAGGTCTGGCGCGCCCAGGTGATCGACGGCGTGGACTTCGACTGGCCCCTGGAAGTCGGCGCCGCCGACGCCGGCAAGCTCGGCCGTCTGGAAGCCCTCCGCCAGGCGTTCGATCGCCTGGTTCGCGAGCGGCTGGGCTAGCTCATCCGCCCTCTCCCTTTCGGACCGGGAAAGACCGGCCGGCCGCGATGAAGAAAATTTCCCTCTCCAAGCTGACGCCGTTCCTGAGCCTGGCGTTTTTCGCGCTCGCCCTGTGGCTCCTTCACGGCGAGCTGAAGGGCTTTCGCTACCGGGACGTCTTCGCGTTTTTCGGCCAGCTGCCGGCCAGCCACGTGCTGCTCGCCGTGGCCTTCACGATCGCCGGCTACTTCGCCCTCACCGGCTACGACACTCTGGCCATCCGCTACATCGGCAAGGACGTCGCTTACTGGAAGATCGCCCTGGCCTCGTTCGCCGGCTATGCCTTCAGCAACACCCTGGGCATGCCGCTCTTCACCGGCACGCCGCTGCGGGCGCGCCTCTACTCCGGCTGGGGCTTGACGGCGCTCGACATCGCCCGCATCGTGGCCCTTTCCTACGCCACCTTCTGGTTGGGATTTCTCGGGCTCGCCGGGGTGTCCTTCCTTCTTGAGCCCATCGCCGTGCCGGCCCGCCTGCACCTGCCCATGGCGAGCGCCAGGCCTGTAGGCGTGATTTTCCTCGGCATCGTGGCCGCGTACCTGGCCGCCACGATCCTCCGGCGCCGGCCGCTGGCGATCAAGGGAATGGAGCTGGCGATTCCGCGTCCGAGCATGGCGCTGATGCAGATCGGCGTCGCCTCCCTCGACTGGTCGTTCGCCGGCGCGGTGCTCTACGCCCTTCTCCCGGAGGATTGGAACATCACTCCGTTCCACTTCCTGGGCGTCTTCCTCTTCGCCCAGGTGGCCGGGCTGCTCTCTCACGTGCCCGGGGGCCTCGGGGTGTTCGAGAGCATGATGGTGCTGCTCCTGCCGGATCTGCCGCATCCTCAGCTCCTGGCCGCCATGGTGGCCTATCGCGCCGTCTACTACTTCATGCCGCTGCTGGTGGCCGCGGTCTCCCTGGGCGTGCACGAGGTCGTGCGGCGGCGCAAGCAGGTGGGACGGCTGGCGCGGATCTTCGGCGGCCGGGCTCCGGACGTCGTGCCGCAGATCCTCGCCGTCACTACGTTTCTCGGCGGTGCCATCCTCCTGGTCTCCGGCGCGACCCCCGCCATCCATTCCCGGCTCTCCTGGCTCAAAGACGCCCTGCCGCTGTCGGTGATCGAGGTTTCCCACTTCCTGGGCAGCCTGGCCGGAGTGCTGCTGATGTTCCTCGCCGTCGGGCTCCAGCGCCGGCTCGACGCGGCCTACCAGCTCACCGTCGTCCTGCTGGCGACCGGCACCGTGGTTTCGTTGGCGAAGGGCCTCGATTACGAGGAGGCGGTCGTCCTCGCCATCATGCTGGCAGCCCTCCTTCCGTGCCACCGCCACTTCTTTCGCAAGGCGTCGCTCACCGCCGAGCCCTTCACGCCGGGCTGGAGCCTGGCCATCGCCATCGTCCTCCTGGGCTCAGTGTGGCTGGGCTTCTTCGCCTACAAGCACGTCGACTACTCCGAGGAGCTTTGGTGGCACTTCACCCTGTTCGGCAACGCGCCGCGCTTCCTCCGTGCCTCGGTGGGCGTGGTGGCTGTGGCGCTCGGCGTCGCCGTCAGCCGCCTGCTGCGCGCAGCGCCGATGGAACCCACGACGCCGACCGGGGACGAGTTGGCGAAAGCCGCCGCCGTGGCCGCCGCGTTTCCCCGCACCTACGCCTGGCTCGCCCTGATCGGCGACAAACAGCTCCTGTTCCACGAGTCCGGCAAAGCCTTTGTGATGTTCGGCGTCGAGCACAGGACCTGGGTGTCGATGGGCGATCCCGTCGGCCCCGACCGCGAGCGGGCGGAGCTGGTCTGGAAGTTTCGCGAGCTGGCGGACCGCCACCACGGCTGGACCTGCTTCTACCAGGTCAACGACAAGAGCCTTCATCTCTACGCCGACCTCGGGCTGGCATTGATCAAGCTGGGCGAAGAGGCGCGGGTGCCGCTCAACGGCTTCTCGCTGACCGGGAGCAGCCGCAAGAAGCTGCGCTGGGCACAGCGGAAATGCACCGAGGAAGGCTGCCGCTTCGAGGTCCTTTCGATCGAGCAGGCCGCGCCGCTGCTGCCGGAGCTCGAGCGGATCTCCGACGCCTGGCTGGAGCACAAGAACACCCGCGAGAAAGCCTTCTCTCTGGGTTATTTCGATCTTGCCTATCTGCGCCGTTTTCCCCTGGCCCTGATCTATCAAGGAGATCGCATCGTGGCCTTCGCCAACCTCTGGTTGGGGGGCGAGAAGGAAGAGATCTCGATCGATCTCATGCGCCACACCGCGGACGCGCCGACCGCGGTGATGGATTACCTGTTCGTCGAGCTGATGCTCTACGGCCAGGCGCAGGGTTACCGCTGGTTCAACCTCGGAATGGCGCCGCTGGCGGGCCTCGAAGCGCGCACCATCGCGCCCCTCTGGAGCCGGCTGGGCGCCATGGTCTTCCGCCACGGCGAGCACTTCTACAACTTCCAGGGACTGCGCCAGTACAAGGACAAGTTCGAGCCCGTCTGGGAGTCGCGCTACCTCGCCTGCCCCGGCGGCCTCGCACTGCCCCGCGTTCTGGGAGATATCGCCACGCTCATCAGCCGCGGTTTCCGCGGGGTGCTGGCGAAGTGATCGCCGGGATCGCCAGAGAGAGCGCCGCCAGCAGAGCCGACGGCCCCCACACCCAGATCAATTCGCTTCGCAGCACCTCCAATCCGCGCCCTGAGAAGAACCGCGCGACGCTGATGGGCGCCACCACGATCGGACGAAACGGAAAGAAGTAGCGCGTCGGGTCGAAGGGCGAGAAAAAGGCAACGCCCAAGCCACCGTTGGTGAAGGCATCCAGGAAGCCGTGACTGGCCGTAGCCAAGAATAGGAACGCCCAGAGCCTTCCCGCGGTCGGTCCGTCACGGCTCCGAGCCAGCGGCAGGATCACGACAGACAACAGCGCTGCGAAAGCCAGTGAATGAGTGAGGCCGCGGTGCCCCAGCAGATCGCTGTAGTGGACGCCGAATCGAAATCCGATCACGTCCACATCCGGCAGGGCGGCGCAGACCGCCCCGGCCACCCAGACCCGTGCCGGCGCCTTGCTTCCGAAGAAGGCCGTCCCCAGACTCAGGGCAGCCACGGCATGGGAGAACGCGGACGGCATTCTGCGATCGTATCAGTGCCCTTGGAATCGATGCCGAGATCCCTCAATTCCCTCCTCGACTTGACTGCTTGCTAAAAGCCGCAGTAGAATAAGTCTTCAACGGAAGACAGATTTATCGACTCCGGGAGGCTTGGTCGTGGGCGGCCGCAGCCATCTCGGGCTTTGGTTGGGTGCGTTCATGAACTGCCCTTATTGCGCCGAAGAGATCAAGGACGAGGCGGTAGTCTGCCGCTATTGCGGCCATGACTTCAGCCTGGTGAAGCCTCTTCTCGTTCGGCTGATCTCGCTGGAGAAGCAGGTCAAGGAATCGAGCGCGGCAACCACCGTACCCGGCCCTGCCGAGACGGCGCCGTCCCATTCCTTCGCCGCCATCGTTGCGGTGGCGCTCTCGATCATCTTCACCTCCGGATACTTCCTCGTCATGGTGAAGCCGCCGATCGAAAACCGCAGCCTTCCGTATGTCTTCGCCATCGCCGTTCCTCCCGCGGCGCTCGGCTTGCTGGTCGGCCTGGTCTCGAGCCGGCGAAGTCCGCGGACCTACTTCCTATCCGGCTTCTTTCTCGGTGCTCTCAACCTGATTTTCATCTGGCTGATGCTCACCAGCTTCGGAGGCGCCAAGATTCGCGTCGAGCTGACGCTCCTCACCTTCGCCGTCGGGCAACCTCTCACCTTCGCCACCTCCGCCTTCCTCGGCAACTCGTTGCACAGCCGATGGTCGCCGTCGGCGGTGGACGCGAAATCCGGTGGCGGTCCAAGTGGAGCTAAAGGCTGGTCTGCCAACCTCAACCTGATGGCCGACGTTCTCAAGTCCTCCATCACCCTGGCGTCGACCATCGGCGCTGCCTACCAGTTACTCAAGGGTGTCCTCTCATCATGACTGCCCGGCGTTTCATCGTCCTCTCGGCCCTGCCTTTGCTGTTTCTCTGCCGCGCCGCCACCGCTCAGCCGCCGGCTGCCGGGCGTTGCGATAAAGAAGCTGCGGAAAGGGCTTTTCTGGCGGGTATGCGGCAATATGACAAGTCCTGCCGGGAGGTGATTCCGCGGCTCGAGGAGGCCCTGCAGTTGTGTCCCGTCCCAGATCCTCCGACGGGTCCGTGGCTCATCCATCCGAACCCTTTTCTCGAGTACTCGTATCTGCCTTTCTATTTCCTCGCCAAATGCCAGTACAAGCTCAAGGATCTGCCGGGCGCCTTGCGGCACCTCTATCTCTCGACTTGCAACGGCGAGACCAAGCGGGACAAGAAGAATACCGGGGATCTCGGCACCCTGACCTCGGGCTGCCGCCAGGGGCTGAAAAGCCAGCAGCCTCCCTACTTCGGCGAAGGATTCACCGCCGCTCAACAGCGCAACTGGAAAGAGGCGGCGGAGAAGATGTGGGACGCCCTCCAGGTCGCGGACGAGACGGGCGAGATGAAATTGCCGTCCGGCCGATTCCCCGTGCCCTACCTTCCCCGCTTTCGCCTTTCCGAGGCGCTGCTCCAACTCGGCTGTTACCAGGAGGCGTGCGCCGAGCTCGGCCAATCGAAGCTGAAGCAGCTTGGACAAGGCAAGAAAGAGCTCGAGCCCGAGCTCCGGCGGCTGCGGGAGCTGGAGTCTCAGTGCGCGAGCAAGAAGAGTGAGCCCCCGCAACAGAAAGAGATGTGCCAACAATGGAGCTGCTGGCTCCAGTCCGGAGGGCTTTGAGCATGGTAAGCCCGCTGCGGCGGTGGGTTAGCGCTGCCTGGGTGGTCCTGATCGGGATTTACTGCCGGTATCCGCTCCTGGCGCAAACGAACCTCGAGACCAATGCCGGGGTGCACTTCAACTTTTCCACTCCGGGGGCCGGCAACCTGGCGCTCGGCGGCGCCTTCCTTGCCCTCGCCTTCGACGCCAGCGCCGCCTACACCAACCCGGCGGGGCTCACCACCATCGCCGCGCCGGAAACCCTCGTCGAGGGGCGGCACTGGAATTACACCCACCTGTTCACCGACCGCGGCCGGATCGCGGGCGAGGCTCCGACGAATGAAGGAGAGGATCACATCGCGGGCCTCCGCGACGGCCGGGCCGAGAACCAGGTGACGGACCTCTCTTTCCTGTCTTATGTCGTTCCCCGCGACCGCTGGTCGTTCGCACTTTTCCGTCACGAGTTGGTGAATTTCCAGGCCGACTTCTCGACTCAGGGCGCCTATCTCGTGCGGACCGCCGAACAAGGGATCTTTGGCATTCCGGGGGAGCGCGACGGCCGCTTGGCGGCGTTGCGGAACCACATGGAGTTGAATATCACGACATACGGCGGCGCGGCGGCCTGCCGGCTGGGGCGAGGGTTCTCTTTCGGCTTGACGGCTTCTTATTTTGATTTCACCATCGACTCACTCGCCGAGCGTTTCCGCCAGCAGTTCGATCTTCCGCCTGAGTTTACTCCCGCCAAACTGGTCAACTTTCAGACTCAGAAGGGGAAGGATGGTGACTGGGGGTTCGCCGCCGGCTTCCTTTGGGAGAGCCCGCGCAAGCGGTGGAGCGCGGGAGGCGTCTACCGGCAGGGACCGAGCTTCAACTTCCGGGCGCGGAGCGAGCCGGGCCCGGGACTGCCTCTACAAGCCCAGTTCCCGCCAGTGCAGCAGACAGCGGTCTTCCACGTACCGGACGTCTGGGGCGTCGGCGTCGCCTTCCAGCCTGCCGACGGCTTTCGCCTGGCCTTCGACTACGACCGGATCCGCTATTCGCAGCTTCTCCAGGGATTCGTCGACATTTTCGAGCTGGCCACCCTACCGCGGATAGACCCTACGTCTGAGAAGCCTCCAGATCCTGAGCTGAACCGCTTCAAAATCGACGACACCGGCGAGTTGCACCTCGGCTTCGAATACGCCTTTCTCAAGCACTGGCCTGTCCTCACTCTGCGTGCCGGGGGATGGTGGGAGCCGGATCACAGCCTGCGGTTCGAAGGCGATAACGTGGGCTTCCGCGCCGTGTTCCGCAGGCGGGACGATCAGATGCACTACACGGCTGGCGCGGGGCTGGCATTGCGGCGTCTGCAGATTGACGCCGGTATCGACTACTCCAACCGCACGAGCGTAGTTTCGCTCTCGGCCGGCGTGCGGTACTAACCCGATTCGGAGGTGACCGCAATGCGATGGATAGGAATCGTCGCCGAAAAGATGAGTGGGAAAAAAACGTTGAGCTTCGTGGCCGCCGCCCTATCGATGACTGCGGCTTGCACCCTTTCCGCGTCGGCGCAGCCGGAGTGTTCGCCGGGAGCGCCTGTTCAGATCGAGGTCCTTCCACCCTTGCCTTCGACGCTCCACTTGGCGGGCGACACCTGCGCCCCCGGCCTTCTCAACACTGTGGCCAGGTACACCAGCCTCACTTGCAGGATCAACGGCGATTACTCCAAGCCCGAGGCCATCTACAAGGTCTGGCTGCACGACGGCAACAACGTGAAATTCAACCTGGCCGTGCAAAGCGGGGATCTGGCCCTCGCCTTGATCAGTACGTGCGCCGTCGGCAACTCTTGCGTCAGCAGCTCCGACAACCTCAACCCTTCCCCCCCACCTCCCTCCCCGCCACCGGCCAGCGAGGAGCTACGGAGCCAGAACTACAAACCAGGATTCTATTTCCTCTATCACTCTTGTCCAAGATAAAAGCCGGAAGTTGCCTGAAAAGGGTTGCAATAGACCCCTCCGCTGGCTCAGGGTATCCTGAGCCCTGTCTGGCGAGACAAAAACGGAGGGTATGGCTATGGTACGAGTCGGCAGCCTCTT
>DATIOS010000041.1:0-11729 GCA_035472915.1 Thermoanaerobaculia bacterium | reverse complement strand
GCCGTCCGGAAGGATCTGGACGGCCAACGCCCGGGTGGTGGAGGGTGACATGCTGGCGAAGATCGGCGACGGCGGCTATATGTTGGGCGCCAGGGCCCGGCAGATCCGCGACAGGCTGATGGCCCTGGAGAAGGCGACGCCCAAAGACCTGCTCGCTATTCAGCTCGACGACCGCGCCCTGTTCCTGACCCGCTGGCAGGACCTCCTGCTCCGGACGCTGACGCCGGAAGCCGTGGCGGGGCATCCCCAGCGGGCCGAGCTGCGTCGACTGGTGGCGGCGACCTGGACGGGACGGGCCTCCATCGACTCCGTGGCCTACCGGGCGGCGCGGAGCTTCCGCGGCCTGGTGCGGGACCGCATATTCAACCTGTTGACTCACCAGGAAGACACGCCGGAAACCCTTCGCGTGCGGCCCAACCCGCAGTTCGAGGGCGGTCTCTGGCGCCTGGTCAGCGAGCGGCCGGCCCACCTTCTGGACCCACGGTTTTCGAGCTGGGACGCCGAGCTGCTGGCCTCCGTGGATGACCTGATCTCCCAAATGCAGGCCGAGGGACCGAAGCTGGCCGACCGCACCTGGGGGGAGCGGAACACGGTCCACATCCAGCACCCGTTGAGCCTCGCCGTCCCCTCCCTCGGCCGCTGGCTGGACATGCCGGCCCATCCGCTTCCCGGCGACGAGGACATGCCCCGCGTCCAGGGCCGAGGCCACGGCGCCTCGGAGCGGCTGGTGGTCTCACCCGGACACGAGGAGACAGGGATCTTCCACATGCCGGCGGGCCAGAGCGGGCATCCGCTCTCGCCCTACTATCAGAACGGACAGGCAGCCTGGGAGGAGGGCAGGGCGACGCCCTTCCTGCCGGGGCGAACGGTGCACCGGCTGGTGCTGAAGCCGTAGACGCGGCCTAGCCGAATTTGATGGGGTCGCCGAGGCTGTCGAGCGAGAAGTTGGCCATGATCTGGTGGCCGTTGAAGTCGAGGACGCGGAGGTCTTCGACGCCTTCGAGGTCCTGGGCGACGTTGTCGAAGGAGTGCTCGTAGCGCCCCCGGACGGCGTCGAGGTCGACCTCGTAGGCGATGAACTTGTCGATCCCCTTGTAGCGGAGCTTGTCCACCAGGCGCTCGTCGGTCAGCTTGGGGTAGGTCGAGAGAACGAGGATGGGGCCGCTGCCGGTGAACACCAGGTAGGCACGCATCGACCGCTTCGGGCTCATCGCTCTAATCCTCTTATCTTCAGGCGACCGTTTTTTAGGCGACCGATCTTAGGCGACAAAGTAGGCGCTGGCACGGACCTGCAGGCGGGCGCGGGGCTCGAAACCGCTGCCGACGACGGCAAAGGCGCTCGAGCTGCCGAGGATGGGAAGCACGATCCAGCCGTCGAAGCTCTCGCCGCCGGCATACGGCGGGACGACCGGCTCGATCTCGGCGATCTTCGTCCAGTGGTCCTCGTCGGGATCGAAAGCGGCGCGCAGCTCGACGTAGGCCCGGTCGAGATCGATGGTGCGCTGGCCCGAAGGGTGCCAGATGGAGAAGACGAACCGCACCTCGTCATAGGCGCTGGTCCCCAGAAAAGCCTTGCTGGCCACCAGCAGCGGGAAGGTGAAAGAGCCCGCGCTGTCGGTGGCGTAGATTTCGGGTGTGGGGTCGAAGATGATCTGGCGGGGGGGAGTGGGGGTCGCGGTCATCGGTTCTCCTCGTGGGCCTCCTCGGGGTGCGCAGGGTCCTGACCGCGGGCCAGAGCGAGGGCTCGGCCGACGCGCCGCCGGGCCTCTCCCGCGTCGGGACCGACGCCCAGCAGGCCCGCGGCGAGACCGAAGGCGGAGGCGCCGGCCCGGGCGTAAGCCGGAATCTCTTCCACCCCGAAGCCGCCGGCGGCCAGCATGGGAATGTCCCCCAAGGGGCCGCGGATGACCTGGAGATACGCCGGCCCGCCCACCGGCGGCAGCGGGTAGACCTTGACCAGATCGGCGCCCAGCTCGTGCGCGGCGACGATCTCGGTCGCGGTCAGCGCGCCCATGACCAGAAACATCCCGGCTTGCCGCGCCTCCTTCGCCACGTCGGCGTTGACGTTGGGGGTGACGAGGAACTCGGACCCCGCGGCGGCGGCCTCCCGGGCGCGGGCGGCGGTGGTCGCCGTGCCCATGCCGAAGAAGGGCGGCCCGTCGGAGTCGCGGCCCGCGAGCAGCTCCCGCAAGAGACCGGAGGCTCCGGGCACGGTGAACGTGATCTCGACCAGCTCGACGCCGGCGGCGGCCAGCATCCGGGCCTGGGCCACGGCCTCCTCGCGGGAGGCGGTGCGCACCACGCCGATAATGGGGGAGCGGCGGAGGCTCAGGGCAACGCGAGAACGGTTCTGGACGGTGGTAGCCATGTGGCGGTGGAGTCTATCATTCCCCCGATAGCCCCGCTCTTCCCGTCTGGCGGCACTAGGAGAGTGGCGACCGAAGCTCCAAGGTTTTCCGGCGGTGGGCAAGACGGCCCTTCCGGGTTATCATGGCCGGACGCGCTTGGCTGGACTTAGGATCGAAGCGCGAGCTTCGTGGATATGGAAACGAACGGCAAATGGCAGTGTCGGATCAACCGATAGAAAGAGAGTCGCTGGACCAGCTCCTGCGACGCCTGCGCCCGAGGCTCAAGCAGGTCCTCGGCCGCTATCGTATTCCTGCCCACGACGCGGAAGACCTCGTCCAGGAAGCCCTCATCTCCACCATCCAGAAGTGGGAGGTCATCCAGGACCCCGAGGCCTGGCTGCTGGTCACCCTGCGCAACCGCTGCGTCGTCTACTGGCGCAAGCGGCGCAACAACCTCTACAACTCCGTGGACACGGCCATCCTCGAGCTTCTCTCCGAGCCGGTGGCGGCGCCGCAGGAGCGGGCGGAGCTGCTGTGGGACCTCAACAACCTCCTCGAAGAGCTTCCCCCGCGCTGCCGCAAGCTGTTACGCCTGCGCTACGGCCTTGGCTACGACTCCAGCGAAGTCGCCGAGCGCATGGGCTACCACCCCTCCAGCGTCCGCAAGGTCGCCCGGCGGTGCATGGCGGCCCTCACCTACCAGATGGTCACCCGCGGCTTCACCAAGCTGGCGACCCCCGCGGGTGACGATGAGGATGTAAGTTAGACCTGTTTTGGAAAGTCCCTGCCTGACTGGGTTCGGCCGCTCCCCTACGTCTGCAACACCCCCGTTTTGAACTCCGCGATTTGCGGATTCATTGCCGCGCAGGCGAGCGACCGAGAAAGAACGTCGCGGGTTTCAATTGGATCGAGGAGCGCGTCCACCCAGAGGCGGGCGGCGGCGTAGCGAGGCTCGGAGGCGGCGGTGTAACGGGCCTTGATCTCGTCGAGGAGCTGTTTCTTCTCCTCTTCGGTGACGTCGGCGCCGCGGTTCTTGAGCTGGATCGAGGCCAGGGTCTTGCTCGCCTGGTCGCCGCCCATGACGGAGATGGAGGCCGAGGGCCAGGCGTACAGGAAGCGCGGTCCATACGCCTTGCCGCACATGGCGTAGTTGCCGGCGCCGAAGGAGTTGCCGGTGAAGAGGGTGATCTTGGGCACCGTCGAGTTGGCGACAGCATTCACCATCTTGGCGCCGTCCTTGATGATGCCTCCCCGCTCGGCCCGGCTGCCCACCATGAAGCCCGTCACATCCTGGATGAACAGCAGCGGGATCTTCTTCTGGTTGCACAGCTCGACGAAGCGCGCTCCCTTGGCCGCCGAGTCGGAGTAGATGACGCCGCCGATCTGCAGCTCGCGGTCCGACGGTCCGGTTCCCGTCCGGCGGGCCACGACCGAGCGCTGATTGGCTACGATGCCCACCGCCCAGCCGCCGATCCAGCCGGTGCCGCAGATCAGCGTCTGGCCATAGGTGGCCTTGTACTCGTCGAGCTCGCTGCCGTCGAGCAGCCGGGCCAGCACCTCATGCGTGTCGTAGGGGCGCGAGCGGTCGATGGGCATGATGCCGTAGAGGTCTTCTTGTGGGTAGAGCGGCTCGATGGGCTCGCGGCGGGCGAAAGGCGCCTGGGCACCCGTCGAGAGCTGGGCGAACTGGCTGCGGATTTTCTCCAGGCAGGCGGCGTCGTTAGGATGCCGGTGGTCCACCACCCCGGAGATGTCGCTCTGGACGAGGGCGCCGCCCAGCTCGTCGTTGTCGATCTTCTCGCCGATGGCCGCCTGCACAAGATGGGCGCCGGCGAGGAAGATGGAGCCGGTCCCCTCGACGATGTGGGACTCGTCGCTCATGATCGGCAGGTAGGCGCCGCCGGCCACGCACGAGCCCATGATGGCCGCCATCTGGAAGATTCCCTCGGCCGAGAGACGGGCGTTGTTGTAGAAGGCGCGGCCGAAGTGCTCGCGGTCGGGAAAGATCTCGTCCTGCAGGGGAAGGAAGACGCCCGCCGAGTCCACCAGGTAGACGATGGGCAAGCGGTTTTCCAGGGCGATCTCCTGGGCGCGCAGCACTTTTTTGCACGTCAGGGGAAACCAGGCTCCAGCCTTCACCGTGGCATCGTTGGCCACCACCACCACGTCCCGGCCGTGAATGGCGCCGATCCCCACCACCACGCCGGCCGCCGGGGCGCCGCCGTACTCGCGATAGAAGCCGTCGGCCACCCAGATCCCCAGCTCGAGGAAGGGCGCGCCGGAGTCGCAGAGAATTTCGACCCGCTCGCGAGCCGTCATCTTCCCCTGAGCGCGCTGCTTGTCCTGCGCCTTCAGGCCACCGCCCTGGCGGATGAGGTCCTCCTGCTCGCGCAGGCGTTCCACCTCCCGCCGCCAATGATCGGCACGGCGTTCGAACGCCTCGTTCCGCTTGACCTTGCTCTCCAGAATCGCCACGAGCCCTCCGCGCCTTCAAAGGGGGGCATTATATGGGGAGCTGCGGATCTCTCGTTGTACGATCGCTTTCGATGAAGATCCACCTGCTCGCCTTCGCCAGTGCCGGCGACGCCTTGGGAGCCTCTGAGATGGATCTCGAGATGCCGGAGGGAAGCCGCGTAGCCGATCTCCGGACGAGGCTGGATCACGAGTACCCGGGGATCATCCCTCTCTGGCCGCGGCTGGCGGTGGCGGTCGACGGCCGGGTGGTCTCAGCCGATGAGCTGTTGCGGGACGGCGTCGAAGTGGCTTTGCTCCCTCCGGTTTCCGGAGGCAGCGGCGAGCCCCCTGTGGCTGAGCTCGTCGACGGCCCCGTCGACTCCGGCCGCGCCGTCGCCGCCGTCTCCGGACCGGACCGGGGAGCCGTGGTGGTCTTCCTGGGCACGGTGCGCGACCAACACGCCGGGCGGCCGGTCGAAAAACTCACCTACTCCGCTTATCGCGCCATGGCCCTGGAAGGACTGCGCCGCATCGTGACCGACCTCGAAGCCTCGGCTCCGGGGCTGCGGGCGGCGATCATCCACCGTCTGGGCGAAGTGCCGGTTGGCGAGGCGAGCGTCGTCATCGCCGTCGGCTCTCCACATCGCGCCGCCGCCTACGAAGCGAGTCGCACGGCCCTGGAGCGCCTCAAGGCCGAGATCCCCATCTGGAAGCGGGAGCACTACGCGGACGGCGAGGCGGCCTGGCGGGAGGAGGAGCCGCTCGTGGAAAGGATTCGTTAGACAGTGCTCGGACCTACTCGAACACCTCGGTCAATGCGATTTCAAGACCTGGCAAGAGGGGAGTCCTCAGGATGTCCTCCTGCTCGGTGGACAGCTCAGCCTCCCGCCGAAAAGCACCCTCGATGAGCCGGTAGATCTCGATCGTCTCCAGCTCCGGGTCCACCATCCAGTACTCCAGCACGCCGAACTTCTCGTAAAGGTGACGCTTGGTGATGGCGTCCGTCCGCCGGGTCTTCGGCGAAAGGACCTCCACCACCAGGTCCGGAGCTCCCTGGATGTTGGCGCCACCGGCCGCGAGGTGCAGACGGGCCTTGGAGACGAATAGGAGGTCCGGCTGCACCACGTCGGACGCGGAGAGCACCACGTCCATGGGGGCCGGCCAGACTTCTCCGAGTCTCCCAACCCTGACGAAGCCACCGAGGGAAAGGTGCAGACGCGAAACGACCGTCTGATGCCTGACGTTCGGCGCCGCCGTCACGTAATGCTCTCCGTCGATAAGCTCATGCCGCCTCCCGTCCTCGGGAAAATAGAGGTAGTCCTCGAAGGTGAGCTTCAGGGTGCGGACACTGGCTTCCATGACGGAGTCATCCTAACAGGATCTCAGCTGCCGCCCATCGCCGAAGCCATGAAGGCGGCGACGTCCTTCTTGAGCTGCTCGCGGTCGGCGCGGCGGATGTACATCATGTGGCCGGCCTGGTAGTAGTGAAGGCTCACCCGCTGCCGGTATTCAGGATCGAAGCCCAGGTGATCGAAGGTGTACTCGGTGGCGAAGAACGGCGTCGCCAGGTCGTAGTAACCGTTGCCCACGAAGACCTTGAGCGCTGGATTCTGGGCCATCGCCTTGCGCAAGTCCTCTGCCACGTTGAGGTAGGAGTTCGAGAACTCGTTGTAGCTCCAGGGGCGGACGCGGTCGGTGAGGATCTCGTAGGGCAGGTCGCTTTTGAAGCCCAGCGCCTGGCTCGCATACTCGTTGAACGTCGCCGTGTACGTCCCCTGGATGGCGGCGTAGCTGGGATCGGATTCGGCGGTGGCGCCGTTGACGTCGCGGTCGCGCCCCTTGAAACGTCCGTCGAGCCGGCCCACCGTCAGGCGCTGATCGCGCAGCAGCTCCTTGACGAAATGCTGGATCTCCACCCGCAGGTTGGCGCGGTCGACATACTCCGCGGACAGGCCGGTGTAGCGCGCCACCTTGCCGGCGACGGCCTTCCTCTCGTCCGCGGTCAGGCCGTTGCCTTTCGCCAGCGCCAGCGTGTAGTCGCCAAGCGCGAACTGCCGCGCCTCCGCCGTCGCCTTCTCGACCCCGGCGGCTTGAAGGTCCGCGGGCAGCCGCTTGTGGTACCAGGCGATCGCCGTGTAGGTCGGCATGAACAGCGGGTACGGCAGATCGTTGCCGACGTCGAAGCGGGCGGTCCCGAAGTTGAGGATGGAGGAGAGCAGGACGATGCCGTTCAGATACATCCCGTGACGGCTCTGTAGGACGTTCGACAGGCGGGCGGAGCGGGTAGTGCCGTAGCTCTCGCCGGCCAGGAACTTCGGGCTCGACCAGCGGCCGAAGCGCACCGTCCAGAGGCGGATGAAGTCCGCCACCGTCTCGGCGTCCTCCCTGACGCCGTAGTACTTCTTGGCGTCCGTGCCCGGAATGGCGCGGCTGAAACCCGTGGTCACCGGATCGATGAACACCAGGTCGGTGATGTCGAGGAGCGATTCGCCGTTGTCCCCGAGCTCGTAGGGAGGGGGCAAAGCCATCCCCTCGTCGTCCGTCTTCACCCGCTTCGGCCCGAAGGCGCCGATGTGGAGCCAGACGGAGGAAGATCCGGGACCGCCGTTGTAGGTGTAGGTGATCGGCCGCTTCGACTTGTCGGTGACGCCGTCGCGTGCGTAGTAGGTGAAGTAGATGGAGGCCCGGGGCTTGCCCTCCTCGTCGCGCAGGATCAGCGTACCGGCGGTGGCCGAGTAGTGGATCTCCTTACCGCCGATCACCGCCTTGTGCTGCGTGGTGACCAGCTTGTCTTCGATCTTCGGAGCCGGCGCTTCGTGCTTGGCGGCCGGCGCGGTCTTCGGGGCATCGCCGGCCTCGTCGGGCTCCTGGGCGGCGAGCGGAGCGAGGGGAAGGATGAACATGAGAGCGAAAAGAATCCAGAGGAATTGGTGGCGCATGGCGGGGATTATCCCCGAAAGTTTCCCAAAGGGAAGGGAAAGCTCCCCCCTCCCGTGAAAGCAGAGGGGAGCTGATTTTCCTTAGTACTGCGGCACCGAGGGATCCACCTGCAGACTCCAGGCGTGGATGCCACCGGCGAGGTTGATGGCCCGGGTGTAGCCCATCTGGCGCAGGAAGTTCACCGCCCGGGCCGAGCGCATGCCGGAGTGACAGAGGGTAACGATCGTGGAAGCGGGATCGAGCTCGCCGAGGCGGTCCTGCAGCTCCGGCAGGGGGATCAACGTCGATCCTTCGATGCGGCAGATGTCCCACTCCTGCGGATTGCGCACGTCGAGGACGGTCAGCGGCCGGCCCTCGTCCTGCCATGCCTTGAGCTGGGGAGCCGAGATCTCGAAGGCCTCTTCCACCCGCTCGGCGTGGGGATC
The DNA here is from genome assembly GCA_035472915.1 of Thermoanaerobaculia bacterium. Lineage (GTDB taxonomy): Bacteria > Acidobacteriota > Thermoanaerobaculia > Multivoradales > UBA5704 > DATARR01. The sequence goes on along the minus strand of DATIOS010000041.1, from coordinate 3,562 downwards.
GATGCCGCAGAACTGCTCGTAGTCGATGAGCCCGGTCTGCGTCGGATGGTCGGAGCAAACGGGGCAGCTCGGATCCTTGCGCAGCTTCAGCTCGCGGAACTTCATCTTCAAGGCGTCGAACAGCACCAGCCGGCCGATCAGCGGATCTCCCGCGCCGACGACCAGCTTGATCACCTCGTTGGCCTGGAGCGAGCCGATGATGCCCGGCAGCACTCCGAGCACGCCGCCTTCGGCGCACGAAGGAACGAGGCCGGGCGGCGGCGGCTCCGGGAAGAGGCAGCGGTAGCACGGCCCCTGCGCTCCCCAGAAGATCGAGACCTGACCCTCGAAGCGGAAGATGGAGCCGTAGACGGTGGGCTTGCCCAGCAGCACACAGGCGTCGTTGACGAGATACCGAGTGGGGAAGTTGTCCGTGCCGTCGACGACGATGTCGTAGTCGCGGAACAGCTCCAGGGCATTCGACGAGTCGAGGCGCACCTCGTGGGGGACGATCTTGATGTGTGGGTTCAGGTCCCGCAGCCGGTCGGTGGCGGCCTGGATCTTCGGCCGGCCCACGGAGGAGCGACCGAAGAGCACCTGGCGATGGAGATTGCTCTCGTCGACCACGTCGAAGTCGACCATGCCGAGCGTGCCGACACCCGCCGCGGCGAGGTAGAGGCCGAGGGGTGAACCGAGGCCGCCGGCGCCGATGGTCAGCACCTTCGCAGCCTTGAGCTTGCGCTGTCCGGCGGTGCCCACCTCCGGCATGATGAGGTGCCGGCTGTAGTGGCGGATCTCGGCTGGAGAAAGTTGCGGCAGCGAGTCCACCTCGCGCGCCGTTTCCCACGCCGTCACCCCGGGGGGGGCGCCGCCGGCGATCGACGGGATGATCGACAGCGTGTCGCCCGCGGCGATGGGAGTTCCTTCCTTCTGGAGGTGGCGCACGTCCTCGTCGTTGAGGAAAAGGTTGACGAAGCTGCGCAGCGCGCCGTCGTCGGCGTAGAGGTGGCGCTGAAGCGCCGGGTGGCGCCGGGTGAGGTCCTGCATCGCCTCGCCAACCGTCGTGCCCTCGACCGCGACCTCGCCGTGGTCGCCGGTGAAGCGGCGCAAGGGAGTGGGAATCTGAATCGTGACGCTCAACTTGCCGCCTCCTTCTGGAAGACCACCTCTTCCTCGAACCGCTCGCGGTCGTCGGAAAGGCGCCAGCTCCGGGTGTCCGCCACCCTGCCGCCCGCGACGGAAACGATGACGTAGGACAACCCCGGCCACGCGTGATCGCGGTCGAACTCGCTCGGCCGCGCCGGATGGTCCGGGTGAGAATGGTAGTAGCCGGCGACGTCGAGGCCGAGGGCGCGCGCCTCCTTGTTGGCGGCGAGCACGGTCTCGGGGCTGATCAGATACCGGTTGTGCCGGCTCTCCTGCCGCTCGTTGCTCACCGGCAGCACCCGCACGATGGCGGTCAGCGCCGTCGCGGCATTGAAACGGCCGATCAGAAAACCACAGCACTCTTCCGGGTAGCTGGCGGCCGCATGCTCCGTGACCGCCTGCAGATCGCCGGCCGTGATTTCCAGGGTAAACATGATCTCTTAGCGCTCCTCCCAGAAACGGTCGGACAGATACTTGTCCGCGCCGTCGCACAACACCGTAACCAGCGTGCCGTGCTGCAAATTCGCGGCGATCTCCAGAGCTGCCGCGACGTTGGCGCCGGACGAGATCCCCACCAGCAGGCCCATCTCCCGCGCCAGGCGCTTCACCATGGCGTAGGCCGTCTCCGTCGGCATCTCCAGGGATTCGTCCGCCAACGCCGGATCGTAAATGGGCGGCACGATGGCCGTGGCCATGTGCTTCATTCCCTCCAAGCCGTGAAACGGCGAATCGGGCTCCATCGAGATGAGACGCACCGCCGGGCTCGTCTCCTTCAGGAAGCGGCCGACACCCATGAAGGTGCCGCTGGTGCCCAGTCCGGTGACGAAATGGGTGATCTCTCCCGCCGTCTGTTCCCAGATCTCCGGACCGGTGGTGCGATAGTGGGCGCGCCAATTCTCCGGGTTCGAGTATTGGTCGAGATAGGCCCAGCGCTCCGGCTCCTCCGCCACCAGCCGCCGTGCCTCCAGGATGGCGCCGTCGCTGCCCGCCAGCGGATCGGTGATCCGCAGCTCGGCGCCGAAGGCCTTCAAGATCCGCTTGCGCTCGGGGCTCGCGCTCTCCGGCAGCGCCAGCGTCACCGGAATGCCCAGCGCCGCGCCGATCATCGCGTAGGCGATCCCCGTGTTGCCCGAGGTAGCGTCGAGCAGCCGCCGGCCGTTCGTGAACAGCCCCCGGCGCAGCGCGTCCATCACCATCGAGAGCGCCGGCCGGTCCTTCACCGAGCCGCCCGGATTGGCCCACTCCGCCTTGGCGTAGAGCCGCACTCCCGTCTTTCCCGTGAGCTCCGAGAGGTCGATCAGCGGCGTGTTGCCAATCAGCTCCAGAATATGAGCCGGCCGCCCCCGGTCTCGGGCAGGCGCCAGATGTTCGAGGGCGAGAGCGACCGTGCGCATGGCCAAATGAACGTAGCAGACGGGGAGCAGGGTGTAAAGGAGAGGAAGTCAGTCACGAATCCCTGCCGGGGGTCAGACAGGTATGCTTGGAGAGAGGGAGGGAGAAGATGAACGACACTCCGCACACCGGCGACGACAGGGTTCCGCCAGGCCAATACGTAACCAACAAATGGCCGGTCCTCACCTATGGCCGCACGCCGCAGGTGGAACCGGAGACATGGACCTTCCGCATTTTCGGCCTGGTCGACGCGGAGAAGACTCTCTCCTGGAAGGAGCTCCAGGCCCTGCCGCGCGCCCGCGTCACGGCGGATTTTCACTGCGTCACGCGCTTCTCCACCCTGGACAACGGCTGGGAGGGCTTCGCCACCCGCGAGCTCCTCCGCCAGGTGCGGGTGCGCCCCGAAGCCTCGCACGTGATGATCCACTGCTACGGCGGCTACACCACCAACCTTCCCCTGGAGGATTTCCTCTCCGAGCGCGCCCTCTTCGCCGATACCCACAACGGCAAGCCGTTGCTCCTCGATCACGGCGGTCCGCTGCGCCTGGTGGTGCCGCACCTCTACGCCTGGAAGAGCGCCAAGTGGGCGAACGGCGTCGAGCTCCTGGCGGAGGATCAGCGCGGCTTCTGGGAGGAGAACGGCTACCACACCTATGGCGATCCCTGGCTGGAAGAGCGCTTCAGCTCGCAGGAGACGCGCGAGGCCTACCAGGTGCGCCGGCGGGCGAAAGAGCTGGGGATCGTGCCCGAGGATTAGAACGGGATGGGCGTCACCAGCGACGCGACGACCGCGGCCACCGTGGCCGCGATGCAGACGACGGCGCCCAGGAGGTGATTGCCGGTCTCCTGCTTCCTCGGGTCCAGTAAGTAGCCGGCGATGAAACCTGCCGCGAAGCCGCCCACGTGGGCCGCGTTGTCGACTTTTCAGGCTGAGACGGTTGAGGATGTCGGCGCTTTCTTCGACGTTTATTATTCCTTGTTTATTATCGAGATCGAGGGCCTCCATCCAGTCGTTGTAACTGAGGTATGGATTAGCGATTATTTC
>DATIOS010000040.1:0-19621 GCA_035472915.1 Thermoanaerobaculia bacterium | reverse complement strand
CAAGACCCTGGAGGAGCTGTCGCGGCGAGGTTGGCGGATCCTCTTCGAGGACGAGGCGCTGTCCGGCAAACACGACCTGGTGGGCGGCGGACCCACCGCGGTGGCGCTGTATTCCAACGAGCTGTCCCGCGCTCGCGGCGGCCCGCGCTGCATGACCATGCCGCTCGAGCGGGACCCGCTGTGACGCTTCGATTTTCTTTCAATCAGGAGATTCCATGCCCCGTCATCTGATTTCGATCCACGACTTGACGGCCGCCGAGGTCGCCGGTCTCTTCCGGCTGGCCGCGGACGTCAAGGCACAGCCGCAGAAGTACGAGAACCACATGCACCGCAAGACCCTGGCGATGATCTTCGAGAAATCGTCGACCCGCACCCGCGTCAGCTTCGAGGTGGGCATGGCCCAGATGGGCGGCCAGGGCCTTTTTCTCTCCAGTCGCGACATTCAGCTTGGCCGTGGCGAGCCGATCGCGGACACCGCCCAGGTTTTATCCCGCTACGTCGACGGCATCATGGCCCGTACCTTTGCCCACCAGACGGTGACCGATCTGGCGAAATACGGCTCGGTGCCGGTGATCAACGGCCTCACCGACGACCTCCACCCGTGCCAGGGGCTGACCGACTACTTCACATTGATGGAGGTTTTCGGCAGCTTGGAGGCGCTGCGTGGCCGCAAGATCGCCTATGTAGGCGACGGCAACAACATGGCCCATTCGCTGCTGTTCGGCGCCCCCAAGGTGGGAATGGACATCGCTGTGGCCTCGCCGCGGGGCTACGAGGTGAAGCCGCATTACGCGAGTCTCGCCTTGGAGGACGCCAACGAGGCGGGCACGAAGATCACGCTCACCAACGATCCCAAGGAGGCCGTGGCCGGAGCGTCGGCCGTCTACACGGACGTCTGGGCGTCGATGGGGCAGGAGGCGGAGGCGCAGAAGCGCCTCAAGGACTTCCACGGCTACATCGTGGACAACGCCCTGATGGCCCACGCGAAGCCGGAGGCCGTCTTCCTCCACTGCCTGCCCGCCCACCGTGGCGAAGAGGTGGCCGCCGAAGTGGCGGACGGGCCCCAGAGCCGCATCTTCGACGAAGCGGAGAACCGACTTCACACCCAGAAGGCGATCATGCTGTGGCTGATGGCGGGGGTGGAGATCTAGGGTTCCTTCCAGACGGCCCCGCTGCCGCCGGCGAGCTCCCTGATGTCTCGGGTGGCTGCCCGGCCGCTGCGGCGAGCTCCCGGCGGCTTCGGGTGAGCTCCCGGCGACTCAAGGCGGCTCTCCGGCGGCCAAAGGTGAGCTCCCGGCCGTCCCGGGTGGCCGCCCAGCCGCTTCGGTAAGCTCCCGGCCGCTTTGGGCGAGCTCCCAGAGGCTTCGGGTGAATTCCCGGCCGCTTCGGGTGAGCTCCCGGCGGCCAAAGGCGACTCCCGGCGGCCAAAGGCGAGCTCCCGGAGCCTAAAGGTAAGCTCCCGGAAAGCAAAGGTGAGCTCCCGGACGGGAAAGGCGACTGTCCGAGAGGAAAAGTGGGCTTCCCGAGCCGGAAAGGAGCCCGGATGCTTCTGCCGGCTATCAGCCGGATATATGGACACGACGGCACGCTGTAAGGAGCTTCCTTGCGGGGTCCGCATGGCACGGAAGGCGAGGCGGTACAGGGAAGGTAGGTTCAAGCGGGGGCGACTTGCCGCCAATAGGCAGAACCTCTAGCATTCGGTGGGAGGGGGCATCTGAGGATACAAGAACATGGCAATGGCTAAACGGAACATTCCTACTCCCGTTAAGCGGGGCTCCCGGTCTCCTGAGGCCATTCGCAAAGCGGTCAGGGAAGTCATGGGTGATCGAGACGGCGGCGATTGGTCGGCTGTCCGGACCCCGACACCGCCGGATGTCGATAAACATCCCGAGAGAGAGAACTAACAAGTATCTTCGCTCTCTCTCGGGTTCTTCCTCCAGGTTTTTTGTAAACCGCAGCTCCGATACGTTAACTTCCCGCCTTCTTCCTCGTGGTTGGCTTCGGCTTCAAGGAGCTGACGTAAGTGAAGCTCAGCGCGAAATATGTCTTCAGCTCCGCAGGCTTTTTCAGCAGCGCGTCAGGAACCTCGACGTATTCCTTCTGAACGATTCCGTATTGCTCGCAGAGCCTCGTCTTGTACTTCTTGAGGAACTCTTCACGAGCCCCCGCCGGGAGGCGCAATGCCAGCGTGCCCGTCTTGGACAGGTAGCTGAACATGTGCCCATTCACCGAGGTGTAGGGCACGGTCGCCCCTTTGCGATCAACGCCTGGAAGGGTCGCGACGAGCTTCTCATACAGTACCAATTTATTCGCGGGTACTTCGGCTGTTGGTTTGCTCATAGGGCTGTTTCCTCATGGCAGCTACGGCGCCGGCTTGCTTAGGGGTCCCGCACATACGAGGAGAGATGCCCATCAAGGGACCAGATGTAGACCCGCCGGCTCGGGTTCAAGGCGCACTGACGGTGGAATTCCTTGAGGATCGTCAGGTCGCCCAACCCAGAGCCCAGAACGGCCCAGTCCGGGAATTCGTCCAGCCAGTTCAAAAGCGATTCAGTTTCCTTGAAGAGCGGTGTTGCTGTGAATGGAGACTGGCCGAGGAGAGCCTTCTTCACGAAGTCAACGAAGTCCGTCGCGGCCTTTCGCCTTTGGCGTCCATCACCGTTGTGGCCGATGTGATTCCCGGTCTCGATGATGGCGCTCATCGGCAGAAGCAGCGTGTCCGTTCGGATTTTCCGTTCCATCTCGGCATAGATCTCTCGGTGATTCCCACACTTCTTGGGGACCCTGAGAATCTCGCAGAGGATGGAGGTATCGACCAGACAGATGCTCACGAGGCTTTGGCTCGACGCTTGAAGTCTGAGAGCCAGGCGAGGCCCTTCTCGACCTTCACGGCGTTGTCTCGCTTATCGGGGTCTTTCAGGAAGCGATCCAGAATTCCTCGCGTGACTAGACTCCCGATCGGGCCTTGGGCGACGAGCTCTGGGTAGCTCTCCAGCTCCTCAAGGCGGATCAAGCGACTGTCACCTTCCTTTGGGTCTCTGTAGCACGCCACGACATTTGGGATGGCCTCCGGCGGAAGAGCGTCCAGAAGGGCGGGGTTGTGGGTAGTCAAGAGCACCTGGATCTCTCGCGCTTGTGCGATCCGCTGGATTTCTTGCAGCAGCGATTCCGCCCGGCTTGGGTGGACGCCATTATCGATCTCCTCGATGACCACCGTCGAGCCCGGTAGGACGGAGAGTAGCGCGGCGGCTACCGCCAAAACGCGGAGTGTCCCATCCGAGAGCAACGCGGCTTCACGCATTGTTTCCCTTCCACCGAAGGTCTCGTGAAGCATCACCATGACCTCATTGCGAGGGGTGCCTAGAAATGAGATTTCTCGGATGTCCTGTTCAGGCAAAGCTCGGATGAATCGTAGCACCTGATCCTTTTCTCCGTCTTCTTCGATCAACCACTGCAAGACCGAGGATAAGGCTCCGCCATCGCCTTGGAGCTTCCGTTCAAGGACGAAGCTATATTCCCTCATCCTGCGCGGATTGGGATCCAGGAACAGAAGGCTTCTTAGATTGCGACGGAGGGTGGCTGCGGCAGCCGGAATTCTCATCTGGGCTTCGCCGTGATGGGACTCAAATCGTGCCGGCGTTCCAATCTGAGTAAAAATGGCCTGCTGGTCCGTGCAGGTGATGCGAGGCCTTCTGCCTCTCGCGAAGCTGTTATAAACCACTTCGATCCACTCACCGTGAGCCGGTGCGGGAGCCACAGTCTGATAAAGAGGAGATCTGGGAGAGAGGTCCGGGCTGTCGAGCCGCTCCTTGGAAATTCGGATTCCTTCTTTACCGATGTCGAGGGCTGTGGAAAAGAGGAGTTGAGGTCCATCGGAATCCTCTTCGGGGCCAATCTCACAACCGAAAGATATCTCTGACCCTTCAAAGGTCAGGTCCCTGGAAGCCCCCCGAATGGGGATCTCTTGCTCTCTTAAGGCGGATGGAAGCTCTCCCAGGCGTTTTCCCGAAGCCAGCCACGCGAGAAGCTGAATCGCCTCAATCGCATTGCTCTTGCCCGAGGCGTTGGCGCCGATCAGCAATGTTAGCGGAGCCAGAGGGAGGGTGGCCTTCCGAAAGCTCTTGAAGTTCTCGATGCTGAAGCTCTGGATCATGGCTCCAGAAGTCTACACCGCCCCCGGCAGCTTGAGAAACCATCGGGGGCCGGTGCCCTGGGTGCCTCCGGGACGCTTCCTTGCGGAGAGCCTTGTAGTAGCCTTGCCTTCATGAAAGCCCTTCCTGTGGCCGAGATCCTTGAGCTGCCCGTCGCCGAGCGTATCCCGGTTGGTCGAGCTCATATGGGAGAGCGTTGCCGCTGTACCGGATGCGGTCCCGCCGACGAGCTCAAGAAAGAGCTGGACAGGCGGCTCTCTGACTTTAGGGCCAATCCCGAAGCTGGTAGTCCTTGGGGCGAGGTCCGCGAGCGAATCGTTCAGGGTCGATGGCGACATCGCATGCCAGAAAATGCGGGCGGGGGGTAGAGACGTTCCCAGCCCGTTCACGTTAAGCACCGCAGGCCATGGAAGGCGGGACGTCTCCGGGGCGGTGAGACCGGTTCGATCAACCCTAATCCAGGGCGGGGAGATTCGGGACCTTGCGTTGCGGAATGCGGGGAGCGCTGAGAGGCGGCATCGCCCCGCCATCGGTCATCGTCGTTTGGTAGGCTGTGGCCGACGCTGAGACGTCCCGCCGTTATAGACCTGCGGAGGGTGTCGTGAATGGGCTGGGAACGTCTCTACGGGCTTCGCTCGATGGCAGTTCGGTCGCGCGTTTAGGTCTCCAGCAACCTCACCATCTCCCGCCACGCCTTCCCCCTATGGCTGACGGCGTCCTTCTCATGGCCGGTCAGCTCGGCGAAGGTGTGGGTGGCGCCCTCCGGGAGGAAAACGGGGTCCCAGCCGAAACCGTGAGTGCCGCGGCCGGGGAGGGTGAGGGTGCCGTCGGTTCTCCCTTCGGCGATCAGCTCCTGGTCGGCGTCCTTATATAAGAGGAAGCAGCGCGCGGTGGCGCGGATATCCCCCAGGGTGGCGGCCGTCCGGGCGAGGCCCTCAGGCCCCACGGCTTTGAGCATCCACTTGACCAGGGGCCCGGGGAAGCCGTTCAGGGTGGCGAGGTCGAGGCCCGCTTCCTCGACGATCAGGGGCCGGCCGACCTGGCGCCAGGCCTCGTCCGCTTTGGCGCGAACCACTTCCAGGTAGTCGAGAGATTGGATCTCGGGCAGATCCGCCAGCACGGTCTCCACATCGCTGCCCAGAGCCAGCCGGGCTTCGGCGATCTTGCCCAGGTTGCCGGAGACGAGGACGAAGGGCTTCACCGCCCGGCGGCCAGCCGGCGCAACTCTTCCATCAACTCGTCCGCCTGTCGCCGAAGGTGGATGAGGTCGCCGGAGTTGTCGAGGATGCGGTGTGCGGCGCAGCGGCGCAACTCGCCGTCGCCCTGGGCGAGAAGCCGGCCGCGGGTGGACGCTTCGTCCATGCCGCGGGCGAGGGCGCGCTCGAATCGTTGCTCGCAGGGCGCCTCGACGGTGATCACGAAGTCGAAGCCGGGGGCGTAGCCGGCCTCGACCAGCAGTGTGGCTTCGAGGACGATGACGCCCGTGGCCTTCGCCGCCAGCTCCTCGAACTTCTTGCGCACCAGGGGGTGGATGGCACTCTCCAGGGCGAGGCGCGCCTGAGGGTCCTTGAAGACGCGGGCCGCGACCTTGGCGTGGTCCACGCCGCCGCGCTCGTTGAGCATCTCGGCCCCGAAGAGGGCGCGCACGGCGGCGGCTCCGCCACCTCCCGGCTGGTGGAGCTCGGCCACCAGCTTATCCGCGTCAACCACCTCGAAACCCGCCTCGCGCAGCCAGTCCGCGACGGTGGACTTGCCGCTGGCAAGCCCGCCGGTCAGGCCGACGCGGATGGCAGCGGTTTTCATGATGCGGGGGAAAGGCCCTGGCGGCGCCGGGCGGCTTTCAAGGTGTTGAAGAGGACCATGGCCACAGTCAGCGGGCCGACCCCTCCGGGCACGGGAGTGATGTGGGACGCTCTGGATGCCACGCGAGTGAAATCCACATCGCCTATGAGGGTATACCCTTTTTGGGCCACTTGCTCCTGCCGCGCCGCGTCGCCGGGGAAAAGGCGCTCGGTCTCGGCGGCGTCGGCGAGGCGGCTCATGCCGACGTCGACCACCACCGCCCCCTCGCGGACGTGCTCCGGCCCGATCATCGCCGGGCGGCCGATGGCGGCCACCAGGATGTCGGCCTCGCGGGTGACGGCGGCGAGGTTGGTCGTTTTGGAGTGGCAGACCGTCACCGTGCAGTTTTCCCGCAGCAACAGTCCTGCCATGGGCTTGCCCACGATGGCGCTGCGTCCCACGACGACGGCGCGGCGGCCGGCCAAGGCGATGCCGTTGCGCTTCAGCAGGGCGACGATGCCGGTGGGAGTGGCGGGGGTGAAGCCGTCCTCGTCCAGCCACAGGCGGCCGACGCTCACGGGATGGAAACCGTCGACGTCCTTGTCGGGGGAGATGCGGTCGAGCACGAGCTTTTCGTCGATCTGCGGTGGCAGGGGGAGCTGCACCAGGATGCCATCCACGGCGTCGTCCGAGTTGAGATCGTCCACCGCAGCGAGAAGCTCAGCCTGAGTGGTCGTTGCGGGCAGGCGCAAGTTGCGGCTCAGCATGCCGACCTCGCCGCAGCCTCGCACCTTGCTGCCGACGTAGGTCTGCGAGGCGGGGTTGTCGCCCACTAGCACGGCCACGAGTTGCGGCAGGCGGCCCCCAGCGGCCGTCAGCTGGCGTACGCCGGCCGCCAGCTCGGCACGGATTTCAGCGGCGGCGGCCTTGCCGTCCAGGATCTGGGTCATGCGGGAATCCTTCCTTGATAGATGCAGACAGTGCCGCCCGACAGCTCTTCCCAGGCACGGTCCGTGAAACCCGCGGCCGCTAGGCGGTCGAGGAAATCCTGGCGCTGCGGGAAGGTGAGGACCGAGTTGGGAAGATAGGAGTACGCCGATCCTTCCGGCGAGATCCGGCGGCCGATCCAGGGCAACAGGTGAAGGAAATAGAAGAGGTAGAGGCCGCGCAGCGGCTGCCACCGCGGCAGGGCGCACTCGAGGACGACCAGCTTGCCGCCCGGCCGTAGGACTCCGGCCAGTTGGCGCAGGGCGGCGTCGAGGTCCGCGACGTTGCGCAGGCCGAAGGAGACGGTGGCGCCCTGGAAGTGCCGCGGGAGGAAGGGGAGGGCCAGTGCGTCGGCAGCCAGGGCACCGGGACGCGGTGCGGCGAAGCGCACGAACTTCTTCCGCGCCAGGGCGAGCATGGGGATGCAGAAGTCCGCAGCCGCCACCCGCGCGCCCTTCCGCTTGAGGGCCGTCGCCTGGTCGCCGGTGCCACAGCAGAGGTCGAGCACGGGGCTGCCGGCGGGCATGTCCAACACCGCCGCAGCGCGCCGCCGCCAGACGAGGTCGAGGCTTGCAGAGAGAACGTGGTTGAGCAGGTCATAGCGGGGCGCCACGCCGGCGAACATGTCGCGGATGGTCGGGCCCGATTTGTCGAGAGGTGCAGCGGTGGTGACTGTGGCGTCGGCCATACGGCGGGGAAGTGTATCTGAGGACGCGGGCGCCCGCAGGGGCGTTGCGGCTGGTATACTCTGCGGCGCCGGAGCGAGATGCACCTTCCGGCTGGCGGTGGATTCCCTGTTTCCGGCTTCCCGGGACTGAGATCCTCAGTCCTATTGACAATCCTCGTCTCCGGCCCTACCATGTGGGTCCTTTGCGCCGCGCGAAGGCGGGTGTCCTACGCCACGCGGGGTAGACTTTTCCCAGCCAGAGCCGACCTCACCGAATCTGGACCGACTGGAGTCATTGAGATGCTGAAGAAGACCTACAGCCCGAAGCTCGCGGAGATCGAGCATCGGTGGTTCGTGTTGGATGCCGAGGGGATCCCCCTGGGGCGTCTCAGCTCGCTGGCGGCTCGCCTGCTGATGGGCAAGCACAAGCCGACCTATGCCACGCACATTGACACCGGCGATTTCGTGATCGTCATCAACGCCGAGAAGGCGGTGCTGACCGGGCGCAAGGAAGAGCAGAAGGTCTATTACCACTACAGTGGATATCCGGGCGGCATGCGGGCCGAGACGGCGGGCAAGCGGCGGCAGCGCCGGCCGGCCAAGCTGGTCGAGGAGGCCGTCTGGGGCATGCTCCCCAAGGGCTCGCTCGGCCGCAAGCAACTCAAGAAGCTGAAGGTCTACGCTGGGGGCGAGCATCCGCATCAGGCGCAACAGCCCGAGATTTTCGACGTCGCTGCGGCACTGTAAGCCGGTGCAATCAACCGGGTTCAAAGGGGAGAGATCGAATTGAGTCAAGTCAGCTACTACGGAACGGGACGCCGCAAGACGGCAGCGGCTCGCGTCTACCTGCGGCCGGGCGCCGGCGAGGTCAAGGTCAATGGCCGCACCCTCGACGTCTACTTCCCCAATGAAGTCTTGAAAATGGTCATCAAGCAGCCCCTGCAACTGACGGAGACGGTGGAGAAGTTCGACATCACCGTCACCGTGGCAGGGGGTGGCAGCGCAGGCCAGGCCGGAGCGATCCGGCATGGCATCTCGCGCGCCCTGCTCGAGTTCAATATCGAGTTGCGCGACCGGTTGAAGTCGGCGGGTCTGCTGACCCGCGACCCGCGCAAGAAAGAGCGCAAGAAGTATGGTCAGAAGGGCGCTCGGGCTCGCTTCCAGTTCAGCAAGCGTTAGAAGGCTCAGAAGGAGAATCGCTTGGTAGAAGTCACCATGAAGGAACTGCTGGAGGCCGGAGTCCACTTCGGGCACCAGACCCGGCGTTGGAATCCGAAGATGAAGCAGTACATCTTCGGTAAGCGCAACGGCATCTACATCATTGACCTGCAGAAGACCCTCAAGCTCTTCAACCAGGTTGCGGCGTTCGTTCAGCAGCTCTCTGCGGAGGGCAAGCGTATCCTCTTCGTGGGCACCAAGCGGCAGGCCCAGGAGGCCATTGCCGAGGAGGCGCAGCGGGCGGGAGAGTTCCACGTCACCCACCGCTGGCTGGGCGGCACTCTGACCAACTTCGTCACGCTACGCACCTCGATCCAGCGGATGAAGGAGATCGAGGGCCGGCTGGGCGACGAGAACAGCTCGCTGACCAAGAAAGAGAAGCTGCGGCTGGAGCGCGAGCGGGAAAAGATGTCGAAGAACCTCGAGGGCATCCGCGACATGGACGAGCTGCCGGACGCGCTCTTCGTCGTCGACCCGAAGAAGGAGTACATCGCCGTCTCCGAGGCCAACAAGCTGGGCATTCCGGTGATCGCCATCGTCGATACGAACTGCGATCCCGAGCTGATCGACTTCCCGATTCCCGGCAACGACGACGCCATCCGCGCCATCCGCCTGTTCGCGTCGCGCATCGCCGACGCCTATCTCGCCGGCGCCGGCAAGATGGAAGAAGAGATGATGGTCCGGGCGAAGGACAGCATGCCGGTCCCGGTCTACGACAAGGATGCCGCGAGCGGCGCGCCGGCCTAACTCTGGATTTCAACGCGCGCCGACCGGCTCCCTCCGGCCGGCGCGGAGGAAGAGGTCAGTCGAACGCGCGTCGAGCTGACCTTTTCTTTTGTCCGTCCGCATGACAAATACCCGCCTGCAAGAGCGGTTCGCAAGGAGATACCGAATCATGGAAATCACCGCCCAGATGGTCAAGGAGCTCCGGGAGCGCACGGGCGCCGGAATGATGGACTGCAAGAACGCCCTCAACGAGGCGAAGGGCAACATTGAGAACGCCGTGGACGCGCTGCGCAAGAAGGGTCTCGCCGCGGCGGCCAAGAAGGCGGGCCGCATCACGGCCGAGGGCGCGGTGGGCTCCTACATCCACGGCGGCGGCAAGCTCGGCGTGCTGGTCGAGGTCAACTGCGAGACCGACTTCGTGGCGCGCAACGACGCCTTCCAGGAGCTGGTGCGCGACATCGCAATGCATATCGCCGCGGCCGAGCCGCGTTTCGTCCGCCGCGAGGAGGTTACCCCCGAGGTGCTGGAGCGCGAGCGGGCGATCTTCCAGGATCAGGCGCTCGCCTCGGGCAAGCCGGCCAACGTGGTGGAGAAGATCGTCACCGGCAAGATGGAGAAGTACTACTCCGAGTTCGTGCTGCTCGAGCAGCCGTTCGTCAAGAATCCCGACCAGACCATCGCCCAGCTCATCGCCGAGCGGGTGGCCAAGATCGGCGAGAACATCCAGGTCCGGCGCTTCGCCCGCTACAAGTTGGGCGAGGGAATCGAGAAGCGGCAGGACGACTTCGCCGCGGAAGTCGCGGCCCAGGCGGCTCACTGATGGCGGATGGGGCACCGGGGGGGACCGCACCGGCCGCGGCCAGGTACGGGCGGGTCCTCCTCAAAGTCTCCGGCGAGGCCCTGATGGGCGCGCAGCCCTTCGGCATCGACGAGGCGGTGGTTGCCGCCATCGCCGACGAGATTCGGGACATCCATTCCCTGGGCGTCGAGGTGGCCGTGGTGGTCGGCGGCGGCAACATCATTCGCGGGCTCGCCGCCAGCCACCGCGGCATCGACCGGGTGACCGGCGATTACATGGGCATGCTGGCCACAGTGATCAACGCGCTGGCCCTGCAGGACGCCCTGGAGAAGCGGGGCGTGGCGACGCGGGTGCAGACGGCGATCGACATCCGCGAAGTGGCGGAGCCTTTCATCCGCCGCCGGGCCATCCGGCATCTGGAGAAAAGGCGGGTGGTGGTGTTCGCAGCCGGCACCGGCAATCCCTATTTCACCACCGACTCGGCCGCGGCGCTCCGGGCCAACGAGATCCACGCCGAGATCCTGCTCAAGGCGACGAAGGTCGACGGCCTCTACGACTCGGACCCCGAGAAGAACCCAAACGCCGTGCTGCTTCCCGAGGTCACCTATCAGGAGGTGCTGGAGAAAAACCTCCGGGTGATGGACACCGCCGCGATCAGCCTCTGCCGGGACAATGGCATTCCCATCGCCATCTTCGATTTGATGACCGCCGGCAACATCCGGCGGGTGGTCTGTGGCGAGCGGGTCGGCTCTCTCGTTCGCAACTGATCCCTTGATTGACAGCTCTTCGGCTGGCGGGGGAAGATTTTGCTTTGCCGGCCCGCGTTTCAATACGCAGTCCGGGAGGAGGAGGGAAACCCGATGAAAGAACTATTCCGTGAAGTCGAGGCCCACATGAAGCACGGCTTGGACCATTTCCATCACGAGCTGAAGCACTTGCGGACAGGGCGCGCCTCGCTGTCGCTGCTGGAAGGGCTCACGGTCGACTATTACGGCAGCCAGGTGCCGCTCAACCAGGTGGCGAACCTGTCGGTGGCCGACGCCAGCCTCATCGTCGCCCAGCCCTACGATCCGAGCCAGAGCTCGGCCATCGAGCGGGCGATCATGAAATCCGACCTGGGGCTCAATCCCTCCTCCGACGGCAAGATCATCCGCATCCCCGTGCCGCCGCTCACCGAGGAGCGGCGCAAAGAGATCGTCAAGAAGGCTCACGACTATGCGGAGCACGCCAGAAACGCTGTCCGCCAGGCGCGTCGAGAGGGGAACGACAGGCTCAAGAAGATGGAGAAGGACAAGACGATCGGTCAGGATGACGAGCGCCGCGGCCTCGACGAGGTGCAGAAGCTCCACGATCACTACATCGCCGAGGTCAACACCGCACTGCAGAAGAAAGAGCTGCAGATCATGGAGGTGTAGGGGCGGGGTCTGGGAGCCGATCGGTGGTCCCCACCGGTCGGCCGATTAGATCTTGGCTTCGAGGTCGTACTGGAAGTCGGGGGTGATCTCGGCCCCCTTGGCGGTAATCTCCCGAAAATCGGCGTCGGGAAGATCGCCGACCGCCACGAATCGGCGTTTCTCGGATTCGAGGAGGACGGGAATCCCCCTTCCGTGCAGGAAGTCCACGACCTCCTGGTACGCTGCCGGGTTGAGTACCTTGACCTTGTACCTCATGAGACCAGTGTAGCAGACCTGGATCAGACGGACTTCACTGCGGCCAGGCAGTCGATCAAACCGGCACCTTCGCAGTCGATTCCGTGACCGAGTGCCGTGCTCGTGTCTCGGATGGTCTTGATCACCTCCTGCCCACTCAGGGACTTCTTTTTGGCCAGCAGCAGGGCCGACAGGCCCGCGGCCTGCGGACAGGCTCCGCTGGTACCCCAGCCGTTCGGGAGGGTGACGATGTCGTTTCCGAAGACGATGCGTCCATTCTCTGGGGTGGGAGCCGTCACGTCGGGCTTCCGATTGGTGTTGGGTTCACCAAATCTCTGCCCGGGACCACGGCTGGAGTAGTACCACATCGAATTGTTCAGCTTGCAGGTAGCGACTGCCATCAGATCAGCTCGTGACTTGTGCAGCCAGATCGAGGTGGGGTGGCAGTGGGCTGGATCTCCGCCAGCCAGATCGTGGTAGTTGCCGGCAGAGAAGCGGACATGGATACCGGCCGCGATCGCATCGTCGAGAGCCGCGTCGAAGTCACTGTTTGCGGGAACCGGAGGGGGATTTCCTGTCTGGATCCCGAAGCTGTTGGTCGCTACGATGGTGAGTCCCTTCGTCTGCACGAGGCCAATCAGGTAGTCATAGATCGTAGTCAGCTCCGTGTCGAAGAAACGCGTTCGACAGGCGATCACGCTGGCATCGGGTGCCACCCCGTCGAAGACGCCCCCTTCTGCGCGGGTGCCTGCGGCAATGCATGCGCACATGGTTCCATGGCCGTCGTAATCTGTCCAAGGCTGGTCTCCGACAGGCTGCCAGGAGCCCATCCGTTTTGAGTGGGGAAACTCCGGCCGCCTGCCGTCGATGCCTGTGTCCACGACCGCGATCGTGACGTCGGCGCCCCGGCTCAGCTCCCAGGCTTCCCGAGCACGAATCAACTTGAGGACGTCGTCGAGCGAAGGATCTTGGGGCCTTCCGGGCCGGAAGCTTTCGGGATCAAAAATCTCCGCCTCCATGGAGTATTGGAAGTCCTCGACGATCTCTCCTCCGAAGATCTCTTCATAGCTCCGAAGCTGGGCCTCGAAAACCCTGAATGCGGCAGCCGAGTCGCGGGCCGCTGGCGACAGACGCACTCCGAGAAACTGGCGCTTCTGGTTGACGACTCGCACTTGAGATAGCGGAGCTTCTACGGCCTGGGCAGCTCGGAGAGCGGCTGGGTCTCTGAAGCGAATCTTGTAACGCGGGATGGTCGTGATCTCGAGTCTCCGCGATCGGGTATGCTGCGCGATGGACGACATCCCCCTCGTTCTCCTTTGAAGACGGAACTCAAGAAGCTGAATTTCACGATCGTGAAGGCCTAACTCTATCATTCGGGCGTTCCGACATGTTCCTCTACGGCTATCACCCTGTCCGCGAAGCCCTGCGGCACCGTCCTCACGAAGTCGTCCGCGTCCTCGTGTCGGCGGTGCGCACGGGCCGGCGGCGGGAGGAGATCGCGGCGGCGTGCGAGCGCCACCGGGTGCCGTTCGAGGTGGTGCCCGAGGGAGCTCTGGCCAGAATTGCCGGTGCCGCCCACAACGGCATGGCGGCCGAGGTGCGGCACGAAGCGGCGGTGCCGCGGGCAGCGGGCGATCCGGAGCTGGTGGTGCTGCTCGAGGACGTGCAGGACCCGCGCAATCTCGGCGCCCTGCTGCGGGTCTGCGAGGGCGCAGGCGTCGGCCGGGTGCTGATCCGCGACCGGGGATCGGCGCCGGTCTCGCCGACGGTGACGAAGACCTCGGCGGGAGCCACCGAGTGGCTCGCGGTCGAGCGCATCACCAACTCAGGCGTGGAGCTGGAGCGCCTCAAGGCAGTCGGGTACTGGGTCTACGGCACCGACGCGGGGGGCGAGCCGCCCTGGGAGGTGGATCTCACGGGACCGGTCGTCCTCTGCCTGGGCGGCGAGGAGAAGGGCTTGAGGGCTCGCACCCGGCAGATCTGTGACCGCATGATCGGCCTGCCCATGGCGGGCCGGGTGGGTTCGCTGAACATCGCCACCGCCGCGGCGGCCGTTCTCTACGATGCCGTGCGGCAGCGGAGCCGGCCGCGGAGCCCCGGATAACTTGCATACCGCACCTCGGAGAGGCTAGACTCTCCCGGCTCCTGGAATCCGGGTTGGGGGAGCCTTTGACCCGCCGGCATAGCTCAGGGGTAGAGCTACAGTCTTGTAAACTGTAGGTCCCCGGTTCAAATCCGGGTGCCGGCTCCACCCCGATCCGGCGAGCACGAGTTCTTTGGAGGTGTGGCCGAGTGGACAATGGCAGCAGACTGTAAATCTGCCGGGCTTCGCCCTACGGAGGTTCGAATCCTCCCGCCTCCACCATGTTCCTGGGCACGCAGGCGGGAGTAACTCAGGGGTAGAGTCACAGCCTTCCAAGCTGTTGGTCGCGGGTTCGAATCCCGTCTCCCGCTCCATCTTCTCTCCTTCTCATCAAACATTCAGGGGTCGGTCCATTGCCTGGAAATGGCGAGGGATTCTTCGCTTCGCCATGATGGGAGGTAGATTTCGCGCGATATCTTATGAGACTATTTAGCAAGTTGGAGTGTCCAGGGCATCGTCAGCCTTGGATCAGAGCGTTCCACTGCATCGTTGAAAGGAGACCCCATCGTGAAGAAGAAGTTCAAGAAGCTCTCCCTCACCACCGAGACCCTCAGAAACCTCAGTGACTCCGGCCTCAAGAAGGTGGCGGGCGCCACTGCGGCGGAGACGGATTGTGACTGCACCGTTCCAGGCTCTGAGTGCACGGTCATGTGCAGCGCCTGCACCATCCAATGCACCTGGTGCGGCATTCACTGCAGCGCTCCCTGCAACTAAGATAGGCCAGAACCTCTCCGGCCGCGTTTGGGCGCGGCCGGACGAGTGTCCCCGCATCGATCATGACTGAATCTCCCATCGCCGTGCCGGACTGGTCGCCAATCCTCGAAGGCGAGGAGGCGGCCCAGGCCGGCGCCGCCATCGCCGCCATCGTCGCGATGACGGGCCTCGACGCACCCTTGCCGGCCCGGAATCGAGGGCCCGGCCTCGCCTCCGGCGCCGCGGGCATCGCTCTCTTCTTCGAGTACCTGGACCGCACCCGTCCCGGCGCCGGCTATGGGGAGATCGCACAGCAGCGGCTCGAGCGGGCGATCGACGCTCTCCCCGCGCGAAACCCCAGTCTCTACGGAGGTTTCACCGGTGTCTCCTGGGCGGTCGAGCATCTCCAGGGCGGGTTCGCCGCCGCTGACGGCGCTGGGGACGCCGAGGACGAAGATCCCAACGTGGACATCGATACGGCCCTCCTCGCTCTCCTGAGCCAGTCGCCCTGGGCGTCGGAGTACGACCTCGTCAGCGGGCTGGTGGGCTACGGCGTCTATGCTCTCGAGCGTTTGCCGCGCCCATCCGCCGCAGACTGCCTGGAGCTTTTGGTCGAGCGCCTGGCGGAGATCGCCCAGCCCCGCCCCGGCGGCATCGCCTGGCACACCCCTCTTCATCTGATGCCGGAGCCGAACCGGCCCACGTTTCCCAAGGGCGCTGACAATCTTGGACTCGCCCATGGCACACCCGGGGTGATCGCGCTGCTGGCCCGGATCCTCTCTGCCGGCGTGGCGACGGAACGGGCGGGCGCGCTCCTGGAAGAGGCCGTGTCGTGGCTGCTGACGCAGAAGCTGCCGCCGGGCGAGGTCTCTGTCTTCCCCTACTGCGCGGGACCCGACGTCAGGATCCGCCCGGCCCGTACCGCCTGGTGCTACGGGGATCCGGGGATCGCCATGGCGCTGCTGCTGGCCGCTCGGGCGGCGGGGAAACCCGCCTGGGAGCGCGAGGCGCTCGACCTGGCCCGCGCGACCGCCAAGCGGCCGCCCGAGAGCTGCCGTGTGGAGGACGCCGGCCTCTGCCACGGGGCGGCGGGGCTCGCCCATCTTCTCAACCGCCTCTACCAGGCGACCGGCGATCCCGAGCTGCTGCCCGCCGCCCGCGCCTGGTTCGGCCGCGCCCTGGATTTCCGGGAGCCGGGGCGCGGAGTCGGCGGCTTCCTCTCCTTCTCTCCGCCCGACGACGACACCACCTTCGACCGTCTCGAGTGGAATGAGGACGCCGCCTTTCTCACCGGCTCGACCGGCGTGGCTCTGGCCCTGCTCGCCGCCACCAGCGGTGTTGAGCCGGCCTGGGACCGCATGCTGCTCATCTCTCCCGTTCCAGTGGGCGGGCTCCGGGGCCGGGGATGAACGCCGGTACCGGAGTCTGGGTGCCGCTGCTCGCCGGGGAGAGCGCCGCGCGGACCCTTTCGGTCGTCGAGGCCATTGCTCGCGATCTCTCCGAGCTCCCGGGAGCGCCGGGTCCGAGCCTGGTCCGGGGAGAGGTGGACCTGGCGCTCTTCTTCGCCTACGTGGAGCGGGCGCTCGGCCGCGCCGAGGACGGCGAGCGCGCCGGGCACCATCTCGAGCGGGCTGTCGACCAACTGGCGGTACAGGCGGTGCCGGCCGCCAACCTGTTCGGCGGCTTCGCCGGCGTGGCCTGGGTGACCGAGCATCTGGCGGCCGGCGAGCTCACCGCCGAGGACGAAGACCCCAACGCGGAGATCGACGAGGCTCTCCTTTCCATCCTGCGGCGCAGTCCCTGGCGGGAAGAGTTCGACCTCGTGGGTGGGCTTGTGGGCTGGGGGGTCTATGCCCTCGAACGGCTGCCGCGACCCTCGGCGGCGGCGATGCTCCCTCTCGTCATCGCGCGGCTGGCCGAGCGGGCCGAGCCGGGTGCCCGGGGGATCGTCTGGCACCATCCGCAGGCCCCCGGAGGGGAGGCCGATCCGGGGATGGCCCACGGCGCGGCTGGCGTCATCGCGTTGCTGGTCCGCATCTTCCAGGAAGGCGAACCCGCCCCGCAGGTGGCGCCGCTGCTCGCCGCCGCGGTGGACGGCGTCCTGGCTCGCGAAGACGAGGACCCGGGGCAGGGCGACGTGGCCTGGTGCGCCGGGAACGCCGGGCTGTCGGCGGCCCTGCTCGCCGCCGCCCGCGCCCTCGACCGGGACGATTGGGAGCGCACGGCGCGCCGTTTCGCCGCCGCGGCGGCCGCCCGCTATGCCGGCATTTCCGAGGGCGAGGGTTTCGATCCCGCCCTATGCCATGGCACCGCCGGGCTCTCCCACCTGTTCCACCGCCTCTACCAGGCCACGGGCGACCCGGCGCTGCAAGCTGCGGCGCACCGCTGGCTGGAGCGGACCCTGGCGCGGCGCCGGCCGGGCGAGGGAATCGGCGGTTATCTCTGCCGCACCCGGCTGGCCGACGGCCGCTCTGGTTGGGCCGCCGACCCCGGTTTCCTGGGCGGCGCCGCCGGTATCGGGCTGGCTCTCCTCGCCGCCGCCTCGCCACTCGATCCGGCGTGGGACCGCCTGCTCCTGCTCTCGGGGCGTTTGGACCGTCAGCCCTGAGCAGTGCCGGGAGACGCCGGAAGCGAGACGGCTCGTCAGGCTTCCGGCGACAACTCTCCCGTTCGGGACAGCGTCCCGATCAAGACGACTATGACTCAAGGGGGGTCAGCTCAGGGCTGGCGCTTCATCGGGACCGGCGGGGGTAGAGGCGGGACGGGCTCGCCGCGCTTCTTGAGGGCCTCGACGTAGGAGTTGGAGAGGCTGCGCCAGATGGCGTCGTCCCCTCCCTGGAGCTCGAGCGACTCCCGGAGCTCGGCGGGGCCGGCCGGCTTGCCGGGAAAAGCGAATTTCTCGACTCGGGTTTTGTATTTCAGGGTTCTCCCTTCGATCGCATAATCCGTCACCAGGACGACCTCCTTCTGCGGAGCGCCTCCCCCCTTCAGGTACTTGTACCAGGTCTGCACGATGCGGCCGTTGGGGTGGACCTCCATGTCGAGGGCTCGCACCTTCTGGCCGTTGCCGCCTTCCTTGGAATCTGGGGTCCAGTCGGCGGTCCAGGTGCCGACGAAGGGGCGGAGATCGCCCCGTGCGTCCGCGGCCACGGCCCGGACGGTCACCCCCGAAGCCGCCAGGGTGATCCCGCCGAGCAGCAGCAGGGCGGCTCCCAGCAGGGCGTGGGCCGCCGGCAGGCCCACGCGGGGACGGTTTTCCAGAATGCTCTTCATACGCACCTCCAGAGTGTGGGCGTCGAGGACGCCCAGGGTGTGGGTGGGCCGGGGAAGGCCGGCGACGCCGGCGGCGAGGGAGAGCAGGGACCGGGCATAAGAGCGGCGCCCGAGCAGCGTCTCCAGGACTGCCTCGTCGCAGGCCATCTCCCGGGTTTCCGCAAGCCGGCGGCGCACCAGGCGCACCGCCGGATGAAACGCGACGGGGAGGAGCAGGGCTTCGCACAGGAGGTTGGCGGCGTAGTCGCGGCGCCGCACGTGGGCCATCTCGTGGCCGAGGGCCGACAGCGCCTCGTCAGGAGAGGCGTCGTCGAGGAAGCGGGGAGGCAGGAGGATGGCCGGCCGCAACGCCCCCAGAGTGACCGGCCCGGCCACCTCGCCGGAGGAGTAGAAAGCGAGGGGGCTGGCGACGCCCAGGGCCCGCCGGCAGTGGGCGACGAGGGGAATCGCCCGTTCGGGTACGTCCAGGGGGCTCGCCCGGCGGGCCAGGCCGAGCGTGCGGCGCCAGGTTTGCCCCAAACGAACTCCCCGGAAGAGGAGCAGGAGCGCGTAGCCGGCCGTGACCGCGGCTCCGGCAGCGGGAGCGTAGCGGGCAGACCGCCGCTCGCCCGGGGCGAACGGCTCCAGGCCGGTGACCGCGGGCCGGGAAGCGGCTGGGACCCCGGCGACCACCGGTGGACCCGAAGCGGGATCCGGCCGTCGCAGGCTCGCGGCCGGCAGCGCCATGCAGCTCACGGCTACCGCCAACCAGAGGGCGTGCCGCTGCCGGGCCGGGGCTCGCCGCAACAGTCGAGCGCCCAGGAGCCCGCCGGCCACGACGGCAGGGATCTGCCAGAGGGCGTTGAGCAGGAAGGTGAGGATGATCCCGTCGATCCCGTTCATTTGCCGTCCTCCTCATTCTTGTCGATCAGCGCCGAAAGCTCGGCGAGCTTCTCCGGCGTCAGTTGCCGGGCCTCGACCAGGCTCAGCACCAGGCTCTCGGCCGAACCGTCGAACATGCGATGCACCAGGTCGCCCAGGGCCTGCCGGGAGGCCTGAACGCGACTGACCGCAGGCGCGTAAAGAAAGGCGCGCCCCTGAAGCTCCCGGGTCACCTTGCCCTTGCGCACGAGGACGTTGAGCATCGTCTGCACCGTGTTGTAGGCCAGCGTTCGCTCCGGAACCAGTCGCTCCTGGACCGTTTGCACGGCGGCGGGTCCGGTCTCCCAGAGCACTTTCATGATCTCCAGCTCCAGCGGGGTGAGCGGCTCCCCGGTGCTCTTCGTCCTCGCCATCGGCAGTTACCTCCTAACAAATTAGGATGATACTCTCGCCCGAGCCGCCATGTCAACTAAATCTTTAGGAGAAGTTTTGCGATCGAGGCTCGGCTACGCCTTGGCGGCGCTCTGGGTGCTGCCGCTGTGGGTGACGCCCTTCCCGCCCATGGTGGACTATCCGCAGCAGCTGGCGCTGGCCGCCATCCTGCACTGGTACAAC
The DNA here is from genome assembly GCA_035472915.1 of Thermoanaerobaculia bacterium. Taxonomy (GTDB): domain Bacteria; phylum Acidobacteriota; class Thermoanaerobaculia; order Multivoradales; family UBA5704; genus DATARR01. The sequence goes on along the minus strand of DATIOS010000040.1, from coordinate 57 downwards.
GATCCCGTGCGGCGGTTCCGCGAAACCTACGAGCTTGCCCTGTGGGCGCCGCACGGG
>DATIOS010000039.1:0-7680 GCA_035472915.1 Thermoanaerobaculia bacterium | reverse complement strand
ATTTATGCTTCTTTAATCCATGGTAGAAGTTGAAAATAACGAGGCTGAACCCTAAAAATATCAGGCCTTCTTTATGCAAACCACTTGCCCAGTAAAGGCGCTCCGGCTGCTGGGTGATCACCGGCAGGCCGATGTCCTTCTGATGCGCGCGGCGTTTTTTTTGAACGATCTTTCAGCGCGCGGTTTTTTCTGCCGGGCCTCAGGTCTGCTGCTTTGGGATCAAGGCCGGGCGGAGGAGGCTGCCGCCCTTCTGCATCAAGCCAGCCGCCGCTACCGGGAGTTAGGAGACGTGAGCGAGGAAGCGGTCTGCGAGGCCCTGCTGGGGCTCCTCTATAGCGAGGACGGGGAGTGGACTCGGGCCATGTCAGCCCTGCTCAAGGCGCGGCCGGGACTCGATGGCTGCCAACTGCCCTGGCTGGCAGCTCAGGCCCATCTCGCTCTCGCCCGGTGCCTCGCCGTGACGGGCCGAGAGGCCGAGGCGCGAGCGCTACAAGAGAGCGTTTGGACCCTGCACAAGTGCCTGCCCGAGGAGGCGATGGTCTCGCTGCTCTGGCGAGAGGCGCTGGTTGCCGAGGCGGTGGGAGACCTGGCCGAGGCCGGCACTCTTTTGGACTCGGTGCTTCGCAGATACCTCGCCACCGGCGATTTACCGGAAGCGACCCTGGCAACTCTCCAGCTCTCCGGGGTCCTCGCCCGGCAGGGCCGGGCTAACGAGACTTGGACGCTGAGCGCGATGCTGAAAGAGGTCTTCGACAGGACACCGGGTTTTGAGGTTTCGTGGTGTGTGCTGCAGGGCTTGGCCAATGAGATGACACAAGGCAGGGGCGGCAGCATTCTGTACCCAAATCTGTACCAGTCCTTCCGGTTGCGGGGCGTGTATCCGCGGCCCGTGCTCTTCGTGTGAGGAATCCATGTGTCGATGGAGCGATGGCCGGGCACGTTGTAGCGTCGTGGGACCGTTCCCCGAGCTGTATCTCTATCCGGGCGACCTCGCGAAACTCCGCCGGGATCCGGCAATCGAAAGGGACAGGTAGAGCCGCAGCCTGAAGAAAGGAAGTTGCCGATGATGTCCTATCTCCTGACGAGCGCGACGGCTGAGGAGCTGAAAGCCATTCTTCTGCGGGTGGGACTGGAGATCCTAAGCGAGGGAGGGCCGGTAGAGTTGGCTCGGTTTTTCGCGAGCGAAAAGGGCAGGACGCAGGACCATCTTGCGCTCATCGTTCTTTCCGGCTCCCGGCACGACCTGACCGGCTCCGCGTTCGCGATCGGAAGGGTTGCCGACCTTAACGATAACCTAGTGCCCGAGGGCTAATGTCCAGGCGAGGGAGACGACAGTTCTCTGTGTTCCTCCTGTTGGCGAGACGGTCGTGGACTCTGTCTGCCTGGAAGTTCTTGCGCATGGCCATGCCCTGGCGCTTCCGGCGGAAATCAAGGCGCTAACCGGTGCTCCGAGCTGCCGGAGTTTCGCCTCCCGACAGCTCGCCAGGTCAAGCTAGGCTGCGCTCTCCAGGGCACCGCTCTGCAACTGCGAGAGCTTCTCTTGCCAACGCCGGAGAGCTTCTTTCCTCTCCTCCCAATACTCATACAGGTTGTAGGTCCCCTCGATCTCCGCTTTCGAGTGGTTCAGCAGGGCCTCGGACACCGCCTCCGTGACTCCGAGAGCGGGAAGGTGCGTGCGGCCGGTTCGCCGCCAGTCATGCGGCCGGACGTTCTTCAGCTCGGAAAGGACTCGAAACTCTGCATTTGCGCCTTTCAGCTCCGGGGGATAATCCTTCGTCCGATTCCCAGCCCAGAACAGAGGCCCTTTGCCTCCGACCTCCAGACACCGGCGGTTCAAGATCTCGCCAATGGGGCCGAGCAACGGAATCAGAAAATCGCGGCCGTTCTTCGCCCGGATACGCCACACCCGCTCACCGTTCAAGCGCAGGAGGTCTTCGGCGCGCACATACGCCGCTTCACCCGGCCGGCACAGGCTTGCCACGATCAGCAGATAGACATCCGCGGCCTTCCGGTCGCTAAGCTGGTCGAAAGTCGCCAGCGTCGTAACCAACTCGGTGTCTGACAGCCAGCGATCCCGTTTTCCCTTCTTGACCCGGACTTGAATGCCCCGCGTAGGATTGATGGTCAAATGCCAGTGAGCGCGGCCACATTCGAAGACGTTAGAGACCACCTTCTTGACCGGCCGGACCATCTGAGGCGCCCTGGCCTCCACCTTGGACAGAAGCGAACGCACGACTTGGTCGGTGATCTCCGACGGCCGGATGGCAATCCAGCCGCCCAGGTGTGTCTTTGCCGTTTGCATGTAGCCTTGGAGAGAGCGGGGGCGTAGCTTGGCCTGGGCCTGCAAGAAATACTCAGCCATCAGAGCGCCGAAAGTTCCCTCCTTGTAACCGGCCGGGAAGAGACCCCGGAGCCAAGACGGCAGGGTTTCGGGTGTTAGATAGCGAGCGACCTCCGCGCTGACCTCCTTCTCCGCCCGGGGATCGATGCCACTTGCGAGCTTGCCGCGCAGGATGTCGTAAGCACGCTCGAACTCCTCAATGCTCAGGGCCGGCAGATCCGGCCCCTGGGTGGGCCGGCGGGGCCGGCGTCCGGAGGGGTGATAACCGAGATAGACACGCCTCTGCTTGGCGGCTCCATTGGGCTCCCGATCTGTCGGCGAGCGGTACATGTAAAACCAGATCCTGGACCCGCTGGGCGCCAGCCGCAGTCCTGCGGCAGGCGTCTTCTCATGTAGGATGTCGATCTGGGTCCTGGGTCTCGATAGGCCCCGAATCTTCTTCTCCGTCAACTTGCTCGGCATCGTTTGGCCCTCCGGATTTTGGGTTATCTGCCTCGACAACAGGTAACGTACAAGGTCCGGGGGGCCGTGTCAAAACTTGGATAGAGCCGGACAACTTCGGATCTCGATGGACAGTAAGCCACGTAGAATCAGAATCTTGGGGGACGTCGTTGGCTAATCGCGGACACCCCCGGACATCGCATTCCCCCACACCGGGAGAGGGGGAACTCGGCTGAAAGGTTCTTGCTTTTCTCCCTCTTCTCCCGGTGTGGGGGGTTGGGAGGGGGCGGGAGAAGAGGGCCGGGGTGATGAGGGTCTTGGGCGGGGGCGCCTTTCGGCCTACTTTACCTTGGGCTCGACCGTCAGGCTCACCTTGTCGAGAGTCACCGAGGCGTCGTCGGGAGCGCTTCCCGCCACCAGCACCAGGGTCACCGCGACGTTGTCGCCTGGCAGGATCCGCTCGTTTCTCCCCTTGAGCTTACGCAGGGTGGGCGCCGCGTCGAGGATGATGTCGTCGCCGGGCGAGTCGGGCGGCGGAGTGTCGAAGGAGGACATGGCGCCGACGTAGTGGCGATCGTCGGTGCCGGTCGAGGAGCCGGCCTGCGGGAAGTTGATGAAAACTCGCACGCTGGCGCCCGAGGGGGCCTTGAAGCCGTTGAGATTCAGCCGCACGGTGGGCCCTTCCGAGGGCCGGTCGGGCATCTTCTGTAGGATATTGCGGGCATCGCTGGAGAGATGGAGCGTCACCGTCACCGGTGCCGAGCCCTTGATCGCACTTCCAGGCGCACCTTCGGCGGTGAGCGGACCGGATGCCGCTGCGAGAGGGAGAGCGGCGGAGAACGCCAGAAGCCCGAAACCGACTGCCATCGGAAACAGAGGTACCGATCGTCGACGAAGCATACGTTTCTCCTAGAAGTTAGCGCGACTATAACCCATCCGCGGGAGGTAAGCGCGCCCCCAGGGTACAATCTCCCATGCGGAGCTCTAGAGAAGGCTGAAAGGAGAACAGCATGAAGCTGGCCTTGGCCAACCTCAAGGGGGGTGTGGGAAAGACGACGACGGCGGTCAACCTGGCGGCGGCGTTCGCCCGCAGCGGCCTCGCGGCGCTCCTGGTGGACCTCGACCCGCAGGGTTCGGCGAGCTTCTCGCTGGGGATCGCGCGAGGGGCGGTCGAAACCTCGTCCGCCGAGGTGTTGGCTGGCGACAAAGCGGCAGGCGAGGCCATCGTGGAGACGCCTTTCGCCGGCATCCATCTGCTGCCGGCGGCCCTGCGGCTGGCGGGCGCGGACCTTGCCCTGGCCCGCAAGCACAAGCCGGAGAAGCTGTTGAAGAAGGCCCTGGCGCCCATCAGCCGGCGCTACGACGTCATCGTCATCGACTGCCCGCCCGGCCTCTCGATCCTCACCGTCAACGCCCTCGCCGCCGCGGACGCCGTCATCGTCCCCGTCGCTCCCCACCAGCTGGACCTGGAGGCGCTGGGCGGTTTCCTCGGCCTGATGGACGACTTGCGCCCCCGGCTCGGCCGGACCCCGGAGCTCCTGGGCATCCTCCTCACCATGGTCGACCATCGCACTCAATTGACCGACCAGGTGGTGGCCGACATCCGCAAGAAGTACGGCACCAAGGTGTTCCGTACCGAGATCCCGATCAACGTCCGCCTCGCCGAGGCACCCGCCGAAGGCCGGCCCATCTTCGATTTCGCGAGTTGGTCCACCGGCGCGGCAGCCTATGGCCTGCTCGGCGGCGAGACGCTGCGGCGGGCGCGGAAAGCGGAGCTGGTGTAGGAGATCCCCAAAGGACTTAAAGGACATAAAGGACCTCAAGGACATGAAAATGGATTCCCCGGGCGGCGCTTATTCGTTCCTGCAGTCCCTTGGGTCCCTGAGGTCCTTTAGGTCCTTTTTCTTTCTCGCGCTCACCTTTGCCACTGCCGCTCTCGCCCAGGAACCGGTCACCCTCCGCGTTGGCAGGCTCCTCGACGGCCGCGGCGGCGCCCGCGAGAACGTGACGGTGACGGTCGAGGGCTCGCGCATCGTGAAGGTGGAGCCGGGGGGAGTGGCCAAGCCCACCTGGGACCTGCGGGGCCTCACCCTGATGCCGGGCGGCGTCGATACCCACGTCCACATCGCCTGGCATTTCGACCGCAACGGCAAGACCCACGACGACAGCAAGCCCGAGCCGCCCGGCCAGACCGAGCTCTACGCCGCCGAGAACGCCCTGGTGACCCTGCAGGGCGGCATCACCACCGTCCAGAGCCTGGGCGCGCCGGAGGACAAGGATCTGCGGGACTGGATCGCCCGTGGCACGATCCCCGGCCCCCGGGTGCTCACCTCGCTCGAACCGCTGGAGGACCCGAAGCTGACGCCGGAGCAGATCCGCAAGATCGTTGGCGAGCGGGCCGAGCAGGGGGCGGACGTGATCAAGATCTTCGCCTCGAAGAGCATTCGCGACGGCGGCGCTCCCACCTGGAGCCAGGAGCAGCTCGACGCCGCCTGCGGCGAGGCCCGGGCCCACCATCTGCGGGCGGCGGTGCACGCCCATGGCATCGAGAGCGCCCGCCGGGCCGCCCTCGCCGGCTGCACCTCCGTCGAGCACGGCGTGCTGCTCGACGCCGCGACCCTGAAGGTGCTGGCCGAGCACGGCACCTACTTCGACCCCAACACGGACCTGGTCTTCCGGAACTACTTCGAGAACAAGGAGCGGTTCGTGGGCATCGACAACTACACGGAGGAGGGCTTCGCCCAGATGCACCGGGCGGTGCCGCTGGCGTTGGCCATCTTCAAACAGGCTCTGGTAACTCCGGGCCTCAAGGTGGTCTTCGGCACCGACGCCGTGGCCGGCTCCCACGGCCGCAACTTCGAAGAGCTGATCTACCGAGTCGAAAAGGGGGGCCAGGACTCTATGGCCGCCATCGTCTCCGCCACGTCCCTCGCCGCCGAGTCCCTCGGCCTCAAGGACAAGGTCGGCGCCGTCGCCCCCGGCCTGGAGGCGGACCTCATCGCCGTCGAGGGCGACCCGATCAAGGACATTCGGGCTCTGAAGCGAGTGGTATGGGTGATGAAAGGCGGAAAAGTGGTGAAAAACGAGGTGCGGTGCCCCCCCAACCCCCATAGGCGCTAACTTTTGCTGCCTCGGAGCGTCCCCCGCCCAAGACCCTCATCACCCCGGCCCTCTTCTCCCGCCCCCTCCCACCCCCCACACCGGGAGAAGAGGGAGACAAGCAAGTAAACGGTTCGAATCGCCTTCCCCCTCTCCCGGTGTGGGGGGTTGGGAGGGGGCGGGAGAGGGGGCCAGGGGGTGAGGGTCCGCCCCGAAGGGGCGCCGGAATGGTGGCGTCGGCCAATCTGGCAAAGTAGGCCTCAGTAGTCCGCGTACCCTTCCCGAGTGCGCGCCCGGCCACCACCCTTGACCCGGATGTCGAGCTTGTGCCACTTGCCGTCGCCTTTGGAGTTGTTTGGGTAATACCCGACGGCGTACTGCTCGCGCAGCTCCTTGAGGACGTTGCGGAAGGCGTCCTCGAGGTCCTCGAGGCGATCGATGGTCAGGATCCGGCCGCCGCTCTCTTTGATCGTCCTCTCCAGATCCTGGTACTCCTTGTCGTTCGCCTTGAAGTCGCGCCACGAAGAGGTGAAGGACTCGTGTTTGCCGCCAAGCTGAATCCAGTAGATGAGCGCCTGGCCGGCCCGCGATTTCCAAAGCAAATCGGACGCAGGCAGAACGCTGTGCACGTCCGAGCCGTCTGAGAAGAGCACCACCACGCGCTGGCCCTGGCGGGCGTCGAGCAGCTTGAGGGACATGTAGAGGAAGTCGTTGACCGCCGTGCCGCCAGCGGCCTGGGTGCCGGCGATGGCGGTTTCGAGAACGGACTTGTCCGAGCTGAAGGGCGTGAAGCGCAGGAGCCGGTCGGAGAAGAGGGCGAGCATCGCCTCGTCCGACGACTTCATGCCGTCGAGGAAGGCCTTGGCCCCCCGCCGGACGGCTTCCTGCCGCTTCCCCTGCATGCTCTCGCTGGTGTCCAACAGCAGGACGGCGGTGAGCGGCAGCTCGTCGCGGCCGAAGGTGACGATCTCCTGCGGAGCGCCGTTGTCCATCACCTGGAAGTCATCCTTGCCGAGGTTGAGCGCTCGCGCGCCGTCGCGGACCACCGAGACGAACAGGGCGCGCAGCTTGAGGTTCATCTCGTCGTTGATCGTCACCGGCTGCGTCTGCACGGCGTCGGCGCCGGAGGCTCCGGTGGGCGTGTAGGCCACAGCCTTGAACTCACGCTTGATGTTGTCCTCGCCGACGTCGACCTGGACGTGGTAGGGCGGATTCTTGCACGTACCCGCCAGCTTGCCGTTGACGAAAACCTCCACACGGTCGATGGGGACGCCAGCCTGCACGCCCACTCGCACGTCGGTCGAGCCGAAGACCGGCTGGCCGGCCTCGGGGCTCAGGATGCGGACCGCCAGCTGACCCTGGGCCGCGACGGCCAGGAAGAGTCCAGTCACGATGGTGATGAGCACACGCATCTTCTTCATCCTTACTTTCGTCCTCATCGGCCCACCCCCGTGCCCGCGGCCGGCGGCGGCGCGCCCAGCGCCTGGGCCAGCACCGGCAGGCGGGAGCGCGAGTTCTCGGCAAGGAAGGTTCGCGCCGCGGCGAAGGCATCCGGACGCACCGTGTTGTAGAGGAAGCGCGCCGAAGACTCCTCCCCCGCCGGCAGGGTCAGGGCCTTCTCCACCAGCGCCGTGGCCTCGCCCGGCGCACCCCGGCGGTCGAGCACCGCCGCGAGCTGAACGTGCAGTCGCAGGTCGTTCGGATAGCGCTTCAAGGCCTGCCGCAGCACCTTCTCCGCTTCCGCCGTCTTCCCCTCGTCCGAGTCGAGACGGGCGAGCTCCTGGAAAGCGAGCGGCGTC
>DATIOS010000038.1:0-23413 GCA_035472915.1 Thermoanaerobaculia bacterium | reverse complement strand
CGGACTCGACGCGACCGGGCGCGCGGTCCGGCCGCAACACCCGGCCGCCCGGATGCTCGCGTTTCCAGTCTCCGAAAGCGATCTCGTCGTGGAACACCAGCTCGAGCCTCTTTCCCTTCAGCGGTCCCTGGACCGCCGCGCCCGTCACCTGCTGCCACCAGGAGTCGGTCTCCTCGTCCGCCATGAGGAAGTTCTGGTTGTTGATCCCCGCCAGATGGAAGCGGAGCCGCCGGCCGTCAATCTGTGCTCTCCACACCAGACCGGTGTGACAGAGCGTTCAGTAGGTGGCGACGACGGGAACGCCGCCCACCTCGTCCATCACGACGTGGTGATAGGCGAGCTGGCGCACCGGATAGGCCACGGCCTCGCCGTTGCGCTCAATCCCCAGCACGAGATCGCCGTTCTTCACCCAATCGGTCTCCAGCGCGCGGGCGTAGCGGGGAGAAGGCAACGGCGCGAACATCTTCTCGAAGATGTTCGTATGCGCCAGCCAGACCGCGCCGCCGAGCGGCACCAGGGCCAGGACCAGCAACGTCCGGCTCCACCACCGAGCGCCCCGCCAAAGCCTCGCGCCGAGCACCGCGCTCGAGATCAGCGCCACGAGGGTGGCCCAGGGCGCCAGGCGGCGGCAGACGTAGGCCAGCCGGATCCCCGCGGAAGTCTGCGGCTCGAACGGCCGGATCTCCCAGACAGGGATCGCGACCAGCGCCACCGCCGCCACGACGAGGAGGAGCAGGCCAAGGCCGGCGAGACGGCGGCGGGAGCGGGAGGGAGTCGGGTTCGCGGGCATCGCAATCTCCTTGGGGTTCGATTAAGAGGGTGTCTCAAAAGTTGAGACTGCGACGTCGCTGCCGCCAGGGATTGAAATCCCTGGCTACCGACGCTTGTCCCCTCCGGGACTGCTATTTCGTTCTTCTCGTGTCCCGTAGGGACTATAGAGGGTAGCCAGGTGATTTCAATCCCTGGCGGCATAGGCGTCGGCGTCAACCACTTTTGAGACACCCTCTGAGGCTCCGGGAATTGTAGTGGCTCAAGGCGCTAAGATATTTCCATGCGCCCCTACTCGCCTTTTCTCCTGGCCATCCTCCTGCTCACCGCCGGCTGCGATCGCCAGGCGGCGCCCACCGCGGCACTGGACGCTCCAGCTCCGAAGATTGCCACCAAGCCGGCGGCAGCGCCGCCAGGCGAGGCGGAGCGCAAAGGCTGGCTCGGAGTCGTGGTGGCGCGGGAGTCCGTCGACGTGACCGCCGATTCGCCGGGACGGCTCCAGGCGGTCTACGTTTCGATCGGCGACCGGGTGAGGAAAGGGGACCGCATCGCGTCGCTGGACACCCGCATCGCCGCCCAGGACCTGGAGATGGCCCGCTCGTCGCTCCAGGGCGACGAGGCGGACGAGCGCCGGGCTGCCGACGAGCTCGCCGAGGCGCAGGCTCGCAATGACCGGCGGCAGAAGAATCCCGATTTTTTCTCCAAGGAGGACCTGGGCGACGCCGCACTGAAGGCGAAGACCGCGGCGGCGGCCCTGGAAGTGGCGCGTTCGCGAACGGCCGAGCAGAAGGGCAAGATCCGGCAGCTCGAAACGAGCCTGGGGCGCAACGAGATCCGCGCGCCCTTCGACGGCCGGGTGGCCGAGCGCTTCGCCGACGCGGGCGCCCTGGTGGGGCCGGGAACTCCGGTCGTGCGCCTGATCAGCGCCGGCGATCTCATGGTGCGCGCCGCCGTTCCCCCGGAAGAAGCGCACCATCTCAACCCCGGCAGTCCGGTCACCGCCACCGTGCGCACGCTGGGCCTCGCCGTGCCCGGCACCATCCAGCGCATCGCCCCGGAAGTGGACGCCGCTTCGCAGATGGTGCTCATCGAGGTCCGCCTCGAGCTGACCCCGAGCAGCGAAAGCCGGCTGCAGACCGGCCAGGTGGTGGACGTCGCTCCCCGCCAGGGATGAAGTGCCGCCCTACACGGCCACGCTGCGCAGGCCGTGACGCTTGGGCGCCGGCTCCTCGATGTCGAAGCCGTTCATCTCGGCCATCTCGAGCAGCTGCTCCATGTAGAAGAAACGCAGCGGAGCCACGTGGTCGTCCGCCTTCGTCCATTCGCCGAGGAGATTCTCCAGGAGATGGCGCTCGGAGATGAGCTGATGGCCGCACCAGCGCCGGATCACCGGATGGAGGGAGACGCTCTCCTCCGCTCGAACCGGCTCGGGCCTGCGAACGACCGCGAAGGGATCGCCCTCCAATTTCCCGAACTCCAGCGTGATCGTGTAGTAGTGCGAGCATTTGCCGATCTCGCTGGCGTGGATGTGCGCGAGGGGTAACTCCTCGTAGTAGAGGGCGTGGTTCCAGTCCTCGTCCACCACGATGACGTCGTGCAGGAAACCGGATTGCTGCCACAGGGCCGAAGTGCGGTTGAGGCGCTCGAGCGTCGCCTCCACCAAACCCTCGGGCGTGGGCTCGATCTCTTTCGCCGGCCAATCCTGGTGGTGATACTTCTTTTCCAGCATGTGGAACAGGGAGCGCACGTTGTAGCGGAAGCCGTGGCTGAAAGCGGAAGCGTGCTTTTTGAAGTCGTTGGCCTGCATCAGGGTGCCGGCGAAGTAGAGACCCGGGACGTTGATCGACTCCCAGTCCGGCATCTGGGCCGGGAAGCGATTGTTGATCACCAGCTCTGGCCGGCACTCCTCGGAGAAGATCGAGTCGTCGAAACGGAAGCCGGTACAGACGATCACCCGGTCGTAGGTCAGCTCCTCGGTCTCGCCGCGGGCGTGGCTGTAACGCACCGACACGACGAGGCTGCCCTCGCGGCGCTCGATGCGGTCCACGGTGCAGTCGAGGACGGCATTCTGAGTTTTGAGCTGGTAGGTGTCGAGGAAGTTGTTGTTGACCGCCCGCAGATTCCCTACGAAGTGGGTCTTCCAGGCCAGGCGCAGCGGGTTGGGGCTGGCCACGTGGATCAGGGCCGTGGTGGAGATGAGGTTGTCCGCCGTCTCGAAAGCGGCGTTGCCCTTGCCGAGGATGAGGACGCGCTGGCCGGTAAAGTCGTCGGGGTCCACCGAAACGTCGACATAGCTTTCGGCGAGCTCGATTCCCGCCACCTGCGGCACGTACGGCTTGCTGACTCCCGTCGCCACGATAAGGCGCCGGCTGGTGAAGCAGTTGCCCGCGCTGTCCCGTAGCCGGAACATGTGCGGCTTGGGCTTCTCCACCCGTTCAATGCGGGTGTTGCAGCGCACGTTGAGCTCGTGGAAGTCGGCGTAGTCGCCGAGGTAACGCACGAGGTCGTCGGCGGCCGGGAAGTAGCTGCGGCTGTACTCCTTGAACAGCAGCTTGCCGTCCCCCTCGCTGAGCAGCGAGTTCCAGTCGAACCGCAGGTTCACCTCCGGATCCTCGGAACCGGTGTAGACCTTGTTGCAGGACAGCAGAGTTCGGTGGCGGGGGAAGGACTTGAAGGAGTGTCCGGGGCAATCCCCTGCTTCGAGGATCAGGTAGCTGTGGCCGGCTCGCGACAGGTGGTGCCCCATCTGCAAGCCCGCCGGGCCCGCGCCCAGGATCAGGTACTCGTAGTCGACGTTCCCCCCAAAGGTGGCGACAGGATTCATGGCTTTCCCCCCATAAAGATTGCCGTGTCGTCCCCCCGGGGCCGAAAGCCGCTACCCTCCGGCTCAAGCTCCCGCGGCACCGGTGAATCGCCACGGACCGATAAATCAAGTGCTTCGGTTAAGTAGTGGCCCAAACGAGTGAGACCGGGACATCTTTCGTGACAACGCAGCCGGGTTTGTCACAGGATTGTCACATCGAAGAGCTGCAGCAGACGTTGGAATTGCCCGCCGCCGGAGCAGCTCTCTGGCGGCGGTCCCTGTCGCTGCCGTCGTAGTAGGCTATGCGCCGATCAGGCGGAGCGACACGGTGATCCCGGATTCACAGACCAAGACGTCAGTCGGCTCAACGGACTACGAGCAGCTCCATCGCGAGCTGGTGCGGGCCGTAGACCGCATCTGTCCGCGCTGGATGGCGGACAAGGCGGACGACCTGGTCCAGGTCGCCCTGATGCGGGTGATGGAAATCCAACGCAAGAAAGAAGGCACCGCGGAGCTCAACTCCCTCTACCTGCGCCGCGCCGCCTACAGCGCCATGATCGACGAGATCCGGCGCCTGCGCCGGCGCCAGGAAGTTTCTCTGCAAGGCGGTGGCGAGGAGGAGGAGGAGGCCGGCTTCGATCCCGCGGCGCCGTCGCCGGACCCGGAGCGCGCCTCGGTCGGGCGCGAGGCCGGGCGGGCCATCCGCGACTGCCTGGGACGCATGGTGGCGCCCCGGCGCCACGCCGTCACCTTGAACCTCCAGGGCCACAGCGTGCCGGAAATCGGCAAGCTCCTGGGCTGGACGGCGAAGAAGGCCGAGAACCTCGTGTACCGCGGTATGGCTGACCTGCGGAGCTGTCTCGGCGAAAAGGGAATCCGCAACTAAAAAAAAGTGGCCACCGGGAGATCCCTGGCGGCCAAACGACATCGGACCGACTGCAATAGAGGCCGGGCCAAAGTCCAGACCGTGGGAGAGAGCAACGAAGCGACAGGCGGTACCCCCTCACCCCGGGTCCAAAACCGGAGTGGCTGGGCGAGTGAGGGTATTGCCTTCTCGAGATCGTTTCTCTCTTACCGGCGCCGCTCACAGGATCGCAGTACGCTCCTCGGAGCGGCAGGAGAGATCTTTTGAAGTCCTTTGATTTCGATTGTCCGTGGAAGGAAAAAGAGAGGTGCAGCAATGAACCAGGAAAACCAGGAGTTGGAGAGGTTGCGCGCGGCGTTCACCGCGCCGGCGATGGACGAGCCGGCGCACGAGGACTGCCCGTCTCCCGAGACCCTTTGGGCCGCCGTGCGGGGCGAGTTGCAACCGCAGGCGCTCCGCGCGGTGGTGGACCACACCGCCGTTTGCGCGGCCTGCGCCGAGGACTGGCGGCTCGCCGTGGAGGTCAACCGGCAAGCCGCCGAGCAGGAGGAGTCGGCGCCGGCCAAGCTGCCGGGTAACGTGATCGCGGGCCGCTTCGGCGGCTGGCGCTCGCTGACCGCGGCCGCGGCGCTTGCCGCCAGCCTGCTCGTCGCCGTCGGTATCTACCGCGAAGCCAAGGGGCCCAGCCAGCCCACGTATCGTGAGACCCAGCAGGAGACGGTGCGCTCGCTCGTCGTCGCCGGGCAGGCCCTGCCGCGCCAGGCCGCCGTATTGCGCTGGACGCCGCTCCCCGGCGCCACCGCCTACGACGTGAGCGTCGGCACGGAGGATCTGCGCCAGGTCGCAAGCGCCCACGGCCTGGCTGCCACCGGGTACCGCCTGCCGCCTACCGCCCTCGCCGGCCTACCAGCAGGGACCAAGCTGCTCTGGCGCGTGGAAGCAATTTTCCCCGACGGCCACCGCGTCGAGTCTCCCACCTTCACCACTCTCCTGCAGTAAATCCCGTCGACAATCGATGCCCGGACCGGCGTTCGCCGCCTCCGGGCTTCGCCTCGGATCTGAAACCGGTTTCACTGCTTTAACTCAATGACTTACATGGGAATCAGGAGAAACCATTCCGAGTTTGAGACGTACTGACCGGCGAAGTGAGGGAATCGGGACCTGAGCTTCGTTACTCACCCCAGCGGGGGCAGAGAAGCCACCGAGAGAACCGGAAGACCAAACCAGAAGACCAAACCAATAACCATCGAAATTTCTGTAGGAGATACGCCATGAGCAGCGCAGTCGAGATCAAGACCAAACCGGCGTCGAACCCGGACGAGATCACCAGGATCAACGGTACTGGTGGAACGACTCCGGATAGCGGCGGCGACGCTCCGCCGGACCCCGATCCGGGCCCGATCAAGGGCTGAAACTCAAGTCCATTCCTCCTGGTCTCCAAGGCGGAGGGCTCTCCGGAGCCGTCCGCCTTTCATTTTCCAAATGGGGCTTGCCGCGCTGCGATAGACTCCCCCCAATGCTCTCGGCGATCCTGGCATCGCTCCCGTTGATCCTCCTCTCTTCACCCGCGGGGTCCGCCTCCGTGCCGCCGCCCGCGGGGTTCGACGCCTGCGACCGGCTGGCGGCGAGCCAGCCCGAAGCGGAGGGCACCGCCAAATGCTATGACGACGTAGGCGGCCGCCTGAAGCAGCCTGAGATCGAAATCGCGCGACTCCGGGAGCTGTTGAGGCGGTTCCCCGGCAGCCCCTGGCCCACCTTCTATCTGGCCTTTCTGGATACGGCCCATGGCGACGAGCTGTTCCGCGTCGCCGCGGCCGGCTTCGCCACCCGCCACGATGCCGGCGGCGAGGTCCGCGCCCGGAGCAACATCTACCGCCTGCTGTACAACGCCGGACGCGTGGACGAGGCGGGAGCGGAGGTGGAACGGACCACCCGGATCGCCGAGGCCTCACGCGATCCGGAGCTGATCGCCCGCGCCCGCATCCTGCAGGCGCGGCAGCTCTGGAGCACCGGCAAGGACCTGGAGCAGGCCCACGTCCTGCTCCGCCAAGCCGAGGCCTTCCTCTTTCCGCAGGGAGCGAAGGGGAATTACTTCGTGCAGCGCGACTGCCTGAGCGGGCTCGGCAACCTGAGCCTCGACCTCGGCCATGACCGCGAGGGGCTCGATGCCTTCCGCCGGATGGTGGATCTGGCCGTCGCCAACGACGATCCCTACGCCGAGGCCAACGCTCGCTACGGCATGGCCCGCGCGCTCTTCAACCAGCTCGCCGAGCTCCCCAGCGCAGAAGGGATCCTGGAGGCTGCGCGCCTGGCCCGACTGGCCCTGGAGGAGGCGGTGGCAGCCCACAATCGCTCCATCCAGGCCAAGGCGCACCTGCTCCTCGGGATCGTGTCGAAAGGCGACGAGGCGCGCCAGCACTTCGACGCCTGCCTCGCCGCCGCGGACTCGGCGCGGGACCAGAGCTACTGTTTGAACGCCCAGGCTCGATTCCTGGCGCCGACCGATCCGCGCGGCGCCCAGCAGATCATCGATCGATCGCTGGCCCTGGCCCGCGCGTCCCAGGACTACTGGTCCATGGCCTTTGCCTGGCGGGAGAGGATGCACGTGAGCTGGGCTGCGGGTGCCGGCGAGAGGGCCGTGGAGGACTCGATGTCCGTCCTCGATGCCATCGAGGCCCTGCGCGACCTCCAGGCCGCCACCGCGGGAAAGGCTGAAGCCTTCTCGACCTGGTCCGAAGACTATTACTGGTTCTCGGGCCGGCTGATCGAAGCCGCGCAGGCGGGCGGCGGACCCGAGGACGTGGATCGGGCCTTCGGGGTGGCGGAGCGCCTGCGGGCCCGCAGCCTCATCGACACCCTGGAAGCCGCCCACGCCGTGCCGGCGGCGGCGTTGCCCATCCAGCAGCGGCGCAGCGCCGTGCTGGAGCGGATCTCCGGCGTGCAGCGGCAGCTGATGAATCCCGACCTCCCCGCCGCCGAGCGCACGGCGGCGATGAAGGATCTCGAAGCCCTCGAGATCCAGGAGGAGGATCTCCGCAACCAGCTCGCCCGCGCGGCGCCGGCCCTCGCCGCCCCGCGCCGGCCCGACTTCGCCACGCTCTCCCGGGTGCGCCAGACCCTGAGACCTGACGAGGCCCTCCTCTCCTTCCAGATCGCGCCCTGGGAGGACGTACGGGGAGGCTTCGGCGGCGGCTCGTGGCTGCTGGTGACGACGCGCGACGGCACCCGAGTCTACCGCCTCCCCGGCCGCGGCGACCTGCGAGCCGCCGTGCGCCTCTTCACCGGCATGTTCGACCGGCGCGACGGCTCGGAGGCGGCGCCTGCCGCGAGCCTCTATCAGCAACTTCTCGCACGCCCGCTGGCCGATCTGCCCCCCGGTGTCCACCGGCTGACGATCGCCCCGGACGATGCCCTCCACCAGCTCCCCTTCGCAGCCCTGCGGGCATCGCCCCGAGCGCCTTCCCTGGCCGTCCGCTTCGAGCTGACAGAGATTCCCTCGGCCTGGCTCTGGCTGGGCTGGAAAGGCCAGAGGCCGGCGACCGCCCCAGTTCCCGCCCTGGCGCTCGCCGATCCTCCCCTCCCCGGCGGGAAAGGCCCCCAGGTCGCCGCCGCGAGGGAACGGGTCGCCGTTTTCGCCTCCGGCGTCCAGCTGGGACCGCTCCCCTATGCCCGCCGGGAGAGCCGCTCGGTGGTGGACGAGATGGGCGACGGCAGCGCCCAGCGGCTCGGCGAGGACGCCTCCGAGGCGTGGCTCAAGGCAGCTCCCCTGAAGCGCTTCGGCGTCCTTCACTTCGCCACTCACGCGGTGACCGACGAGGAGCACCCCGACCGCTCCGGCGTGCTCCTCGCCCCGGGAGCCCGCAACCAGGACGGCCTGCTCCAGATCCGCGAGATCGTGGACCTCGACTTGCGCGGCCGGGTCGTCGTCCTCTCGGCGTGCAGCAGCAACTCCGGCCTCCTGCTGCGCGGGGAAGGGGTGATGAGCCTGGCCCGGGCCTTCTTCCAGGCCGGCGCCCACACCGTCGTCGCCAGCCTCTGGCGGCTGCGGGACGACGAGGCCGCGAGCTTCTTCGCCCGGTTCTACAAGCACCTCGGCCACGGCCGCTCGGTGGCCGCCGCCGCCCGGGCCGCGCGCGAGGATCTCATCGCAGATGGCGCCCCGGCCGCCGCCTGGGCCGGCATCGTCGTCCTCGGCGACGGCGACCTGGTGCCGTTGCCCGGCGGGAGAAAAGGATGGAGCGTCTGGGCCTGGGCGTTGGGCGCCGGCGTGCTGGCCGCCTTCGTCGTCCTTTGGGTCCGCGCCCGGTCTACGGCGGCTCGCTCCCCTCGCTCAACCGCGCAGCCTGCGTCATGAGGTAGTTCCGTTCCGGAAGGCTCGTCGTCCGCCCGGCCGCGGTCCGGTAGTGGGCGATGGCGGCCTGAAGATCTCCGGCCAGCTCCAGCAGATGGGCGCGGACGGCGTCGAGGCGATGATGGCCGGCCAGCCGCTCGTCGGCGTCGAGCGCCTTCAGCAGCTCGAGCCCGGCGACCGGGCCCTTCACCATCGCCGTGGCGATGGCGTGATTGAGCGTCACCATCGGATTGTCCGACATGCGCAGGAGCAGGCCGTAGAGGGCCAGGATCTGCGGCCAGTCCGTGTCCTCGGCGCGCGGGGCCTCGTCATGAACGGCCGAGATGGCGGCCTGGAGCTGGTACTCGCCAATCGACCGCTTCGAAAGGGCTTCGGTGACCAGCGCAACGCCCTCGGCGATCGCCGCCTGGTCCCACAGGCTTCGATCCTGTTCGTCGAGCGGGATCAGCTCGCCGTTCTCACCCGTCCGGGCCGGGCGCCGGGCATCGGTCAGCAGCATCAGCGCCAGCAATCCCGCGACCTCGCCATCCTCCGGCAGCAGGTGGTGCACGGCCCGGGTCAGACGAATGGCTTCGTTCGACAGATCGGTGCGTTGCAGGTCGGGGCCGGCGCTGCTCGTGTAGCCCTCGCTGAAGATCAGGTAGAGCACGTGCAGGACGGCGCTGAGCCGCTCCGCGCGCTCCTGGTCGGAAGGGATCTGCAGCGGCACGCCCGACGACTTGATGCTCTGCTTGGCGCGGCTGATCCGCTGCGCCATCGTCGCCTCGGGGACGAGAAACGCCTTGGCAATCTCAGCCGTCGTCAAGCCGCCCACGGCCCGCAGCGTGAGGGCGATCGCTGACGACGGCGTCAGCGCGGGATGACAGCACATGAAAAGCAGCAGGAGAGTGTCGTCCTGCTCCGTACCCGCGCCGAGCTCGGGCGCGACCTCCAGGTCGGTGTCCAGGGCGACGGCGGTTTCGCGGCGCCGGCGGGCCGTCTCGCTGCGCACGTGATCGGTCATCGACCGCGACGCGACTCGAATCAGCCAGCCGCGCGGGTTGTCGGGCACACCGTCCCGCGGCCACTGCAGGGCCGCGGCGACCAGGGCTTCCTGCACGGCGTCCTCGGAGGCGGCGAAGTCCCGGTACCGCCGGACGACCGTACCGAGCACCTGCGGCGCAAGCTCGCGCAGCAGATGCTCGGCATGGGCGTCCAGCGGTGGCGGCGTCACAGAAATTCTTTGGGCGGACCGCTCATCACCTGGCGCACCTCGATCGCCATGTTGAGCGGCTCACCGCCGAGGCCGGGCGCCGCCGACGCCTCGGCGGCGATCTGATAAGCGCGCTCCGGACTGTCGACGTCCACGATCCAGTAGCCCGCGAGGAACTCCTTGGATTCCGGGAACACGCCGTCGGTGATCGGCTTGCCGTCCCTGCCGGCGCGCACGAGCCTGGCCTGGTCCGGCCCCGCCAGCCCTTCGGCGCCCACCAGCTCGCCGGCCGCGCCGAGCTTCTTGTTGAGGCTCATCATGAACGCGATGTGGGCCTGGATGTCCTTCTGCGGCCAGGCAGCGATCTGGTACGGTCCGCCGCCCGGGGCATTCATCATCAGCATGTACTTCATGGCGTTTGCTCCTTCCTCAGTTCCAGCGCTCCGGGTTTGGCGCGCTTTCAGGGGTAAGTCGGAGCCGGGGGAGCGTTCTCGACATGGCGGTCAACGATAGCGAAAAAATTCTCGGATGCCGACTGGCTAGCGCGGCAGCGACACCGTCACCTCGGTTCCCTTCCCCGGCGCGCTCTCGATGGCGATGTCGCCGCCGTGCGCCAGCACCAGCTTGCGGGCGATGGCGAGGCCGAGGCCGGAGCCGCCCGAGTCGCTCCCCTTCTGGAAGCGCTCGAAAATGCGCGGCAGGTCCTCCGGCGCGATGCCGGAGCCGCTGTCGCGCACGCGGATCAGGATCTGTTGCGGCCGTACCTGGACCTCGACCGAGACGGCACCGTCCGCCGGCGTGTGGCGCAGAGCGTTGGCGAGCAGGTTGAGCAACACCTGGCGGATGCGCACCGGGTCGACCTCGACGGTGGGGAGATCTGCGGGCACGGTGACGGCGACCGGCCGCGGCAGCGCCGCCACCACGTCGCGGACGAGATCGCCGAGGTCGACGATCTCCTTGCGCAACTCGAGGGCGCCGGCCTCGGCGTTCGCCAGCGTGCCCAGGTCCTCGACCAGGCGCGAGAGATGGCGAGTCTCCTCGAGCAGCTCCGCGAGGTGGTGCTCGTCGCGGGGGTAAACGCCATCGAGCAGCCCCTCGATGCGGCCCTGCAGGATGGCCAGCGGCGTCCGCAACTCGTGGGCGACGTCGGCCATGAGCTGCCGCCGTAGCCGGTCCTGCTCGGCGAACGCCCGGCCGACGCGGCGGATGGCGACCCGGAAGACCATGGCCAGGGCGGAGATCAGCGCGATAGCCCCCAGCGAGATCGCGACCACCCGCTGCGGCGAACGCCAGAGCAGTGAGACGAGAGTGCTGGCACCGAGAGCCGCGAGGGCGATGAGCGCCGCGAAGGCGCAGCCCATGCGCCGCACGAAGGCTCGCGGCATGCGATGACGGCCCGCAAAGGGGGGCCGCTGGTCTCGCCAGCGCCACGGCGGCGACTGTCCGTACCCGCTCATTCGTCGACCAGCTTGTAACCGATGCCGTACACCGTCTCCAGGTACCGCGGCGCGTGGGGATCGCGCTCGAGCTTGCGGCGGATGTTCTTCACGTGGCTGTCGATGGCGCGCTCGTACGCCTCGGCGTCGGTGCCGCGCGCGGCGTCGAGCAACTGGGCGCGAGTGAAGACCCTGCCGGGGTGGCTGGCCAGGGTGGCGAGGACCTGGAATTCGGTCGGCGTGAGATCGACCGGCTCGTCGTCTCGGCGCACGCTCATGCGGGCGACGTCGATGACCAGGTCCGACACGCGCAGGAGGTCGCCGTCGACGTGCCGCCGCTCGCTTCGCCGCAGCACCGCGCGGACGCGGGCCACCAGCTCGCGCGGGCTGAACGGCTTGGTGACGTAGTCGTCGGCCCCGATCTCCAACCCGCGCAGCCGGTCGTCCTCCTCGACCCGGGCGGTGAGCATGATGATCGGCACCTCCGAGTCCTTCCTCAAAGCGCGCGCCACCTCGAGACCGTCGAGACCGGGAAGCCCGAGATCGAGCACCACGAGATCGGGACGGCGCCCGCGGGCCGCTTCCAGCGCGCGGACGCCATCACCGGCGACGATCACGTCAAAACCGGCGAGCCGCAGGTAGTCGCGCGCAATTTCCGCGATCTGCGGCTCGTCGTCGACGACCAGGATCGTCTTCACCGCTCGCCGCCACCTCCCGCCGCAGGCGCCTCGGCTTCACGCCCGTGAGCCTGCCGGTGCCACTCCTCGAAGCGGCCGCGGTATCCGCAACCGCCGCCGTACCCGGCACGGCGCCAGAACAGGCCGCGGAGGATGAGGAACCAGAAGGCGAAGAAGACGAGGGGCCCGAAGAACCCGAAGTGCCAGGGTCCATGCCACCCATAGTACGGATACGGATACGGGTATGGGTACGGTCCCGGAGGAGGAACGATGATCTTGCCGCTCTGCTCGATGCCGTGCGCCACGCCTGCCTGGTAGGCCCCGACGCCAACCCCGACGGCGAGCAGCAGCGCGACGACGAGAACTGACAAACGACTTAGGTTGCTCATGGAGCATTCTCCTTTCCACCGACGAGAATGCGCGGCCATTGTGGAGCGAGTATGGAGGCGGCGGCGAAAGTGGCTGGGCCATCCAAGGACCAGCGTAACAAATTATCCTGGGACACGTGGAGAGAGAGGTGGCGAGAAGTTGAGAGGAGGACACAGGCTATGGACTCGATCAAGAAACAGGCAAGAGTCGCGGGATTCCTGTATCTGCTACTCGTGGTTTTGGCCCCCTTCCGCCTTCTCTATATTCCCAGCGCATTGATCGTGCGGGGGAACGCGGCGACGACGGCCAACAACATCGCGGCGCACGAGACGATGTTTCGACTCGGCATCGTCAGCGACCTGTCGTGCGGAATCATCTTGATCTTCCTCGTGCTGGCTTTCTATCGGCTGTTCAAGGACGTGGACCCAAGGCTCGCCGTGCTGGTGGTGATCCTGGGAGGTGTGCTGCCGGCGGCCATCGACTTTTTCAACGTGGTGAACGACGCGGCTGCCCTGCTGTTCGTGCGCGGCGGTGATTTCCTGTCGGTCTTCGACAAGCCTCAGCGGGACGCCCTGGCCATGGTGTTCCTCCGGCTGCATCGCCAGGTCATCGTTGGCGCCGAGATCCTCTGGGGTCTATGGCTGTTCCCCTTGGGGCTCCTGGTGTTCAGGTCGCGCTTTTTGCCGCGCTTCCTGGGCGTCTGGCTGATCATCAACGGCTTCGCCTATCTGATCATGAGCCTTACGGGCTTCCTGTTGCCGCAATACGAGGAGATGGTCTCCAACATCGCCTTCCCCGCCCTCCTGGGCGAGATGGTGTTGATGCTGTGGCTCCTGATCAAAGGCGCGAAGGAGCAGGCCTTGGCCCCGGCGGTCTATTGATTCGATCGATCGCGATGCGCCCTGATCCTGACGAGTGGCGCCGACTTCAAACCGCGCTTCTAAGGCCTGCTGCATGGCCGGCAGATTTTGCTACTGGAAAAAAGTCGGCTCGGGCGTCAGATTCGCCCCCTGCCATTCGTGGCGGGATAGATCCTCGGCTCTGCTCTTTGACAGCCGCACCACCCGCCGGGCAGGTGGGGTCAGCCGGCGAATGGGACACCTGCCGGAACAACTGCGACACCCAGCACGATACTTGCATCAATCACTACGGCGACCATGGAGGCTCCTGCATCACCGACTGCAACACCGCCCTGCGCACCTGCTGGTCCCGTTGCGGGGCGCAGCCGGCCAAGAGTTTCAGCCATCGAGGAGGCTCATTCATGAGAATTCCGCGCCCTCTCTCCGCCTCGATCCTCACCGCCTCAATCGTGGCGCTCCTGCTCGTCCCCGGCGCTGTCTTCGGTCTCGCCGCCCCCTTGGGTCCTGAGATCCGTGTCGCTACCGCGCGGAGTGAATTCGACCCTTTGACCGCCATCTTTCCGGATGGCGGCTTCGTCGTGGCGTGGACGCAGGGAGGCGGGACTCCCGTCATCCACGCACGGCTCTACGCCGCTTCCGGCGCCCCTACCTCCGCCGAGCTCCGTCTCGGGCAGCCGGCTGCCCAGCTGGTGCTGGACGGCGTGGCGGTCACCACGGACGGCGCCTTCGTCATCGTTTGGGAACAGGCTCGCCCGAAAAACCACGTCCTCATGAACGTGTTCGCCCGCAAGTTCGACCGGCGGGCTAAGCCATTGACCTCGGCCTTCGTGGTGCACGAAGCGAGCCCCTATAGCCGTTACAACGGAGCGGTCGCCGGCACGGCGGATGGCGGCTTCGTCGTCGCCTGGGCTGCCGACAATCCACCGAGCCCCCAGTTCGGCATTCGCAGCGCCGACGCCATCGCGCGCTTCTTCCGGGCGAACGGCACCGCGGCAGGGCCGGCTCTCCGGCTCACGGGAGGCGACATCATAGATCCCGTGGTCGACTACGGGATCTTACCGGCGGCGGTAGCGGTAGCGCCCGACGGCTCGGTGATGATCGTCTCCAACTGCGTCTGCGATCAGCCTGGGCTCGTCCTGCAGCGCTTCAGGAGCGACGGAGTGGTGTTGGACGACATCGATCCGGCGTCCGGCTGCACCTGCCGGGGCGATCTCACCATCTTCCCCTCGCTCTCGATGGCGCCAGACGGAAGCTTCGTCGTCGCCTGGGTGAATGGTGTGGGATTGCACAGCACCAATCCAGACGACAGCTTCCCGACCGTGGTTCGGGCGCGCCGCTTCGCGGCTGACGGCTCCGCCCTCGGCGACGTCTTCCAGGTCAACCAAGGCGGCCGGCTCGCGGTGACGCCCCACGTCGCGATGCTCGCCGACGGCGGCTTCGTCATCGGGTGGACCGATCAGACCGGCCGCGACGGCAACCGCTCGGGCGTCTTCGTCCGCGCTTACGATGCCGACGGCGGCACCTCGGGTCCCGATCTCCAACTCAACCTGCGCACTGCGGGCGATCAGATACTCTCTTCGATCGTCGCCGCCGGTGACCATGCGGTCGCCGTCTGGCTGGACGCGGGCACGCGGGTCGAGGCCCGGCTCCTGATGCAGCCGTGACAGCCTGGCCGCGCGGCGCTTACCAGGTTCCGAATTCGGTCCGCAATCAAAATGACCCTGGCACCTTTTCTTGGCACCTTTGCACCTGGCACCTTTGCAGCACCTTTGCACCTTGGCGCCACCTTGGCGCCGACTTCAAACCGCCCTCCTAAGGCACGGCAAGGCTGCCCGAGTAGAGCTCAGCGTCGATCCAGGTGCTGCCACCCCACGTCGCGCCGTTCAACTGCGCGTTGACGCAGCTCTGCTTGCGGCTCACGTTCTTCCATCCGCCGCCAAACAGCGTGATGGCACCACCGGTCTTGTAGAGCGTGCCGTCGACCTTCTTGTGAACGGACAGAGAGTCGAGATCGACTCCGACGTTGCGTTGGATCATCGAGTCTTGGAGCGGGTATTCGACGCAAATACCGTTGGTCAGGAGCTGCCACCCAGTCGCATTGCCGATGTCGGCGACGAGCGTCCAACTGCTCGACGGCCAGGTCGTTTGCACCAGATTGGTGCCCACGTTCATGGTGTAGATCTGACCGCGTAGTGGAAAGATCGCCAGGCCCTGGGTACAGATTCCACTGCACGGTAAACTGGAATTGTTGACGTCGAAGGGATAGGGCGTCACTCGCAAGAGATAGACTGTGCCCGTTGCCGGATCGTATGAGGCGTCTATGTTGCGGAAGAAGTAGTCGTGATCGCCAGCCGGGGTGGTCGCCGTGTACATTCCGTTCGACACCACCATACCCTGAACCGTGATGACGTCCGGCGCGCCGGGAGTTGCGGTCACATAGTAAGTCTGCGTCTGGCCGCCAGTCGGGTTCGTCGTCACCGAGCCGATGATGACGCTGGCGTTGCCATAGAGTCCGAATAGGTCGATCTGGCCGGCGCTCGACTGGAAGCCCGCGATGCTCTCCGCGAGGGCCTCGCCATTGGCGGGCGTACACGGTCGACCGCGGGGCGAGCCGGAAGTGGAGAAGACAGCGGCGATCGGCGCCGTCCAGTCGTCTGCGTCGGAGAGGGCGTTGGAGTAGGAGAGGCACAGATGGCCGAACGCCGGGTCACCGTCTCCTTGATAGATCAGGTACATGACGCGGCGATAGCTCTGACTGGTCGCGGGGTTGAAGTAGGCCGGGTTGTCGTTCGCAAGCACCGTCCCCAGAGCTGCGGTGCCGGTGGTGAAATCGACCGCCACCTTGCTCGTCGGCCAGCGCCAACTGTCCAGCACGCCGTCGCCATGCGAGTCGTAGCTCACGTTGACCAGAATGCGCGAGTTCTGCGCGCTGAAGTAGATCCAGCGGCCGAGCTCGGTGTCGAAGCTCGCGGTGCTGAAGACCGCCTTGTCCTGGCAGCCGGAGCTCGAGAGGTAGTTGCAGTTGTGCGGGTCGTTCGGGCCGTGTGGAATCCCGACGAGCGTCTGGGCTGACAGGCCGCTCCAAGGCGTTGTGACGAAGGCGACGGCAAGTGCGAGAAGAGTCTGTCTCCTGCTCACGGCTACTCCTTTCGTTCACTGCGGCGTGCAATCCCTGCTATGTCTCACTGCATGAGCAGGCACCTTATCGGCTCCGGCGGCAGCTTCTACGAGCCAGGCCGCCGGAAAACGAGGCTGATCGAGTTCTTGTGCTCCGTGTCAACCAGCTGGGGTTCTGACAGGCGAGAGCCCTTACAATGCAGCGCCGTGAGGAAACGCTCGTTCCAGGGTTGGACGATCGCCTCGGCCTCGTGGTTTTCAATGGTGAGACGGCGAAGAGGGTGCGAGAGAGTCTTGTCGTTCGGAGAAAACAGCCACAGCTCGCAGCCCTCCAGCGATCCGGCTGACGGCTGAAGAACAAAATGGACAGAACGATCACATGGCACGAAGAGACAACCGGCGTTGAAGTGAATCGCGGCGAATAGGCCAGCGCACAGGAGAAGAAGGCATCCAGATCCGAGAAGGGTGAGTCTACTCACAGTTGTCTCCGGGCCGCCGATCGCCTATAACTCATGGTTTCAGCCTTCTTGCTCCGTCCAGAGCGTCTCCTGGCGTTGTAGTAGAGACTAAGAGCGGGCCGCTACTCTTTCGTTGAGCCGCTCGAACATCGCCTCTAACTCGCGGCTACCCTGAAAAACGCCTACCAACTCGATCCCGTCCGGGATTGGTCTGTAAACAATGGCGTAGCGCTTGAAATTATGCCGCCGCAGATCAGGGTGCAGCCCTTCGCATTTGCTCCCCAGGATGAAGGGGGAGTCCGCAAGTTTCTGGCACTCCCTTTCAATGGCGTCAATGAAGCGATCGGCATTGACCGGGCTATCTTGGGCAATATAGACACCAATCTCAATCAAGTCTTGCTCGGCCGCCGGGAACTTCCTGACGGTTCTCATTCTCGCCGGCCGGCTTTCCTCATCGCAACTTCCTCGTGAATGCGTCTCTTCAACGCGGGAAAATCAATCGGCGTCGCCGGGCCGCTCGCAAGTCTTTGCTCTATCTCCGTCTTGAATGCCGTAGCTCGCGCATCTACTTCCTGATCACGCTCATCCAGAACATGAAGGGCTTTACTGATCACGTCGTCGGGCGACCTATAACGACCGGTCTCTACTTTTTCCTGGACCAGTCTTTCAAGATCCTTCGAGAGATGTACGACCATGGGACTCTTTCCTTCCTTCTGATTCGCATCGAGAGATTGATCTTGACCGGCATTTCCCTCGCGCCCCCGGATCATGACCCAAGGCAACTCATCGTAACGTAACTCTACCACAACTCCTATGGGGTCACCCCACGCCGAGGGTCCGTCTCAGGCAGACCTTCGGACTGCGAACCGAATCAGTGGGATCCCGATTCCCAACGGCCTTCCAGCTCACCTCATCTCCGGCCCGCGTAGCGACTCACGCAGGTCGACCACGGCGGGATGATTCGGCGGGAGCTGATAAAGACTCAGAATCAGATCGAAAACGGCTGTAAAGTATGCGAGCTCGTCGCGGAAGTCGGCGTACACACGGCCGTGAAGGAGCGGTGGTAACGACGCGGTCTTCTCCCCGGCCAGTAGCAGAGGGAGCACGCTTTTCTTCTGCAGTTCGGTGCCGAGAAGACGATTGTTGATGAGATCAACCTCTGCCGCCACGACGTAGCCAGTAGTGACTTCCTTGTTCTCGTACTTCCGGCGGTAGAGCGGTGTGCCGACCATGACAATCCGGTCGCTCTTCTCGATCCGCTCCACGAACCGTGCCACGCTCGCGCCAATCTGCGCGTTGTCCCAACGGTCCAGCACCACGCCGATCCCTGCCTTCTGCAAGTCCGTCGCGAGCCGTTTTTCGACCCAGCGTTCGTGCTCTGGCACTCCCCAGGCATAGCTGATGAAGGTCTCTGGCGGCGTGATCTTTTGCTCGGCCACGTAGGCGCGCACGCGGAAGACGGCCTGTTCGAAGCGTGTCCGTTGCTCGGCGGCGCGGCGTTGCGACTCCACTTCGGTCTGCACTTCCCGCGTCAACTGGATCGGCTCCGCCATCGTTGGCAGTGTCAGCTTCTCACCGCAGTCGTTGCAGAAGGCGAAGGTCTTTCCTTCCTTCAACCGTTGGCGCACGACCGACCGGTCCAGCAAGTGGCCGCATGTTACGTTCGTGCAACGCACCGGTTCGTAGCGCAGCACTGTCAGGTTTCGCCGGGCGAGGAAACTTTCGAACAGTCCTTGGAAGAGTGTCCGCACCGGCAGGCCAACCTTGGGGCCGAAGCTGAGCACGAAGTCCAACTCGCCGTCGCGTTCGGCCTCCTGCCTGAATCCGCACACCAGCCCGTCGCCCACTTCGTAGCGCGCGTTGTTCTGCCATTGGGCCGTTCGCGTGAAGGTGTGGGTGTAGCCCAGCAGCACCACCAGCGAGGCGAACACGTTCTCCGTCGGGCCGCTCACCGTATAGGCCACGCCATCCTCAGTCGCCTGCTCCTCCTCCGGCGGCTTCTTCAGATTGATCAGCTCGGGGAAGACCAGATAGGGCTCCATCCGGAGCGGGTCGGTTTCGCGGAAACAGACATTGTGCTCCAGGAACAGCAGCGCCGCCGAGTCCAGGAGCACGTCGCGCTCGCCTCTGTGTAGGTCCTTCAGCTCTGGAAATTTGTAGCCGCCAGCCAGCAGCCGTTTCTCCTCCAGCGCACCCAGCCCCTTCGGATTTCGCCTCGCCTCCAGCACGAACGACGATGCCAGGTTGTTGAGCCGCTCCGGTTGGAGGAGAACGCGCAGTTCGCCTTTCGAGGTCCGCAGACGTCTCACATAGCCGTAGTTTTCCAGGTGGCCCACGGCGGTCAGCATCTCGGCGTCGGTGAAATGCCAGTCGGCCTCGGTGGCCTCCAGACGGCCACGGAGCTCCTCGGGCGTAACGATGGCCTGGGCGCCCGATTCCGCTCCCTTGAGGCCGAGGACGTAGTCCTTGATCCGCTTGAAGGTCGTGGTGGTGACCGTCGCGGGCTTGTCCTCCCAGGGGATCAGGGACTTCATGCGCTCGACCAATTCCGCGAGCCCCAAGCCCGTGGCGGCGCTCGTCGCGATCGGTCCCACGATGCCGTGCCTCTGGCAGAACGCGTTCAGCTCCTCCGGCGTCATCGAACAGCTACCGCGATCAGACTGGGCAGCCACGAGGATAATGGGGCAAGCACTTTGCCCCACCTGGAGTTGCTTGAGCCAGAAGCCCACACCGTGCAGCGGGTCGCGGAGGTCCGAGGCATCGAACAGCACCAGCGCCAGGTCGGCGTTGTCCACGAAGAGCGCGTGGACCAGCCGGTAGTCGGGCTGGCCCGCGAAATCCCAGAGGATCGCCTCGCAGTCCGTCCCGTCCGCGCGGCGCTTGCCCAAGTCGGGAAACACCCAGAACTGCTGCCCGTGGGTGGACTCCTGCTTCTCGAAACGGCCGTGGATCAAGCGATAGCCCAGCGCCGATTTACCCACGCTGTGATCGCCCACCAACACGATCTTGCCCGTCGTGTGATGGACCGCGCGCTCGGCCGCCGCCACTCCGGCGCGCTGGCTCAGCAGCACGTCGAGGTCCAACTCCCAGAGGTGGATCAGCCGGCCTCGCTCGCCGTCCGGCGTGTCCGGCTCCGAGCCGGCGGTGGCCAACAGCGGCAACCTAGGATGAAAGGCGAGCGCGGGAATCCAGAAGCCATCAAGTGTTGGCTCCGGGATGACCGCGACCGTCTCCCACGTCGCACAACTCCAGAGGCGGATTGTGTGATCGCGGCTCTTCGACGCCAGCAGACGTCCGTCCTGTGAGAAGGCGACGATATCGACATCCGCGGTGTGGCCTTCGAGTGTGCGGAGCAGATTGCCGCTTCGCGCATCCCAGAGATCCACCGTGCTGTCATCGCCTCCGCTGGCCAGAGTCCCGCCCTGCTGATCAAACTCCACGCTCCAGACTTGGGTCTGGCGGCCTTCTAGCGTGCGGAGGAGCTTGCCGCTTCGCGCCTCCCACATTTTCACCGTCCCATCAAGACTCCCGCTGGCCAGCATCCCACCCTGCGGATCAAATGCCACACTCGTGACCTGGTCCTCGTGGCCGTCGAGTGTGTGGAACAGCTCTCCGTGTGCCTCCCAGAGCCTCACCGTACCGTCGGTACTCCCGCTGGCCAGCATGCCGTTCTGCCGAACAAACACTAACCGCCCGATCGCACCATCGGTTCCTTCTAGTGTATGAAGCAGCTTGCCGCTTCGTACCTCCCAGAGCATCACCGTGTTGTCAGTACTCCAGCTGGAAAGCGTCCCGCCCTGCGGATCAAACGCCATACTGTAGACCCCTGGGTGAAG
This sequence comes from Thermoanaerobaculia bacterium, assembly GCA_035472915.1. Lineage (GTDB taxonomy): Bacteria > Acidobacteriota > Thermoanaerobaculia > Multivoradales > UBA5704 > DATARR01. Next base: position 2,681 of record DATIOS010000038.1, on the reverse strand, counting down.
CCCTTCGAGGGTGCGGAGCAGGTTGCCGCTTCGCACCTCCCAGAGCTTCACCGTTTCGTCAGCACTCCCGCTAGCCAGCGTCCCGCCTTTGGGATCAAACGCCACGCTATGGACCACCTCCTGGTGCCCTTCGAGCGTGCGGAGCAGCTTCACGCCCGGCGGCAGCTGATGCTTCTTCTTTGCCATAGGGTCAAGGTATTCTACGCTGCAGCCAGCAGCAAATCAGGCGGCTCTCCGATGTAGGCTTTGCCGACTGAGTGGGCACGGAGGAGAAACGGAGTAAGCAGGCCGGCGGGACGCCGGCGCTCCCAGGGTTCTACTCGCTCGGCTTTCTCGATCTTGCAGACCTCGTTCGATTTCAAGGCCGAGTAAGACTTCCTGCAAGGCGGTGCAGACAAAGTAGAGCACCTAAGTCTTCGCGCTGGTCGTGCCCGGCATCTCCCTATCCGTTCTTGTCGCCTACTCGGCCCTCCACGACGCCTCCCAGGCTCCATCCAACGCCTCCCGAGGCGTGCTCAACGGCTTCTTGTGCCCATCCAATCTCTCGCCGGAGGTGCCTCACCTTTCATTGGACGTATCCAATCTCTTCCAAGACGTTCCCTTCAGCGTCCCGGGCACACGTTGCGCTTCATCGTCCCTGCACAATGGCTCGATGTAGCAGGGGAAAGACGCTTTCCCCCTCTACAACGGCTCGGTGTCTTGGGGGAAAGCCTCTTTCCCCCGATTCGATGAGCCGTCGGACGCATACATCGCACCGTTGGATACGGGGAAAGAGACTTTCCCCCGATCTTTCGTGTCATTGAAGAGGGGGAAAGAGCCTTTCCCCCGATTCCGCGACGCATTGGGCACGGCTGGCGTGACGTCGAAGAGGGGGAAAGAGACTTTCCCCCGATCCAATGGCTCAATGAGTAGAGGGAAAGCGGCTTCCCCGCATTCAATGAGACGACGGGACAAGGCAAAACGACGTGGCCTCGGCCCTGGCTGTCGTTGGATCGAGCGAAAACGTCTCTCCGTGCGTCCTTTGGCTGGCCGTTCCTACGAAGTGGTGCGCAGGCGCCTTCGGCGCAGAAAGACGACGGTGTAAACCGTCACATTGAGGAGCACGACGAAGACTCCCAGCGCGACCTGAATCGGCTTGCTTAGACCGTCGGGATAGAGCACCCGCGTGATGTGATGCTCGATGAAACCGCCGGAGTAGCCGGCCTGGCCTCCCAGGTGGCGCAGGTGATTCTCCAGGGGAGTGAGGGGGCAGATCGTCTGGGTAAATTCCACGAAGGCTCCCCAGATTGCCGCCGGGAGATGGAACCAGGCCACTCGGCGCCAGCGCAGGACCAGGAGCCCGCCCAGGCAGACGAAGATCACGAAACCGAAGTGGAAGACGACCAGCGCTTCCGCGAGGGCCCGGTAGATCACGGGGCCCGCAGCTCCTCGCGCCGCACGGTAAGGTTCTCGACGCGGTCGCGGTCGACCTCGACGCCGATGCCGGGCCGATCGGCCGGGACCACGATCCAGCCTTCTCGGTCCATGGTCCACTCGGGAGTGACGATGTCCTGCTCCCAGTAGCGCTCGCTGGGCGAGAGGTCACCTGGGAGAGTGAAGTTCCGCAGCGACGCCAGGGCCACGTTGTGCCCGCGGCCGACGCCGCTCTCCAGCATGCCGCCGCACCAGACGGGGATGCCGTGGCCGGCGCAGAGGTCGTGGATCGCCTTCGACGAGGTAAAGCCGCCGACCCGGCCGGGCTTGATGTTGACGATGCGGCCGGCGCCGAGGTGGATCATGTCCTCCGTCCGCTCGACGCTGGTGATCGACTCGTCGAGGCAGATCGGGGTCTTGAGCAGGTTCTGGAGATGGGCGTGGCGCAGCAGGTCGTCCCAGGCCAGGGGTTGCTCGATCATCATCAGGCCCAACTCGTCCAGGGCCTGGAGGCTCGCGATGTTCTCCTGGCCGTAGGCGTTGTTGGCGTCGGCCATGAGCGGCGCATCGGGTCCCAGCGCCTCGCGCACGGCGCGCACGTACTCGAAATCCGCCCCCGGTTTGATCTTGATCTTGACCTTGCGGTAGCCGCGCTCCAGGGCGGAGCGCGCCTTCTCCACCAGGGCCTCGGGGCTCTCCTGAATGCCCAGGGAGATGCCGACGCGGATGCTGGACCGGGTGCCGCCGAGCTTCGCCGAAAGCGAGATCCCTTCCGTTCGCGCCGCCAGCTCCCAGGCGCCCATCTCCACCGCCGCCTTGGCCATGTGGTGGCCCCGGAAGTTGTGCTCCAGGACAGGATGGACCTCCTCCGGCCCGGCGAAGGAGCGGCCGAAGACCCTCGGCGCCACCCACTCGCGGATGGCGAACCAGCAGGTGTCGATGGTCTCCGGGCCGTAGTTGGGAAACTCCGCCGCCACGCACTCGCTCCACGCCACCACGCCGTCGGCGCTCGTCAGCTCCAAAAGGAAGATGCGGCGCTGCTTCTGGGTGCCCGACGAGATCTGGAACGGCTCCTTCAAGGCGAGGGCGACCTCGCGCAGGGTGATCGATTCGATGCGCAGCATGAGGTCTCCCGAGTCTATCCGTTAAAGGGCTTCCAGCCCGTAGAAGCAGCGTCCCGACGCCCGATCGCGGTAGAACGCCTCGACCGTCAGGCCGCGGGCAAGATAGGTTTCGAGGGCAGCCCGAGTGGACTCCCGCCAAGCCCC